>CAMLHR010000038.1 GCA_946479915.1 uncultured Lysobacter sp. | reverse complement strand
GGCGTGCTGCTCGCGACCGGCCGCCGCCACATCGACACCCGGCTGGGCATCGAGCACGTGGCCCGCGACACCGGCTGCGGCCTGACCTGGCGCGGGCTCGCCGCCGGCCGCGCGCGCGCCGCGTTCCACGGCGGTATCACCATCCGCGCCGGCGCCGACGGCAGCGACGCCGTGCTGTCGAACAAGAACCTGCTGCTGTCCGAAGGCGCGGAGATCGACACCCGGCCGGTGCTCGAGATCCACGCCGACGAGGTGCGCGCGGCCCATGGCGCCACCGTCGGCCAGCTCGACCCGGTGGCGCTGTTCTACCTGCGGTCGCGCGGCCTCGCCGCCGACCACGCGCGCCGCCTGCTCACCGCCGCGTTCTGCCGCGAGGTGCTCGCCGGCGTGGCGCTGCCCGAAGTCCGCGCGTCGCTGGACGCCGCGCTCGAACGCGCGCTGGGGAACCTGGAGGCGGGATGAGCATCGACTGGGCCCGCGTCCGGGCGGACTTCCCGCTGCTCTCGCGCCAGGTGCACGGCAAGCCGCTGGTGTACCTGGACTCGGCGAACACCGGGCAGAAGCCGGCATCGGTCATCGAGGCCGTGGACGCGTTCTACCGGCGGCACAACGCCAACGTGAGCCGCGCGGTGCACCAGCTTGGGAGCGAGGCGACCGAGGCGTACGAGGCGACCCGCACGAAGCTGGCGCGCCACCTCAACGCGCGCCGCGAGGAGATCGTCCTGACCAGCGGCACGACGTTCGCGATCAACCTGGTCGCGCATGCGTGGGCGCTACCGCGGCTGCGACCGGGCGACGCGATCCTGCTCACGCAGATGGAGCACCACGCCAACATCGTGCCGTGGCAGCTGGTCGCGCAGCGCACGGGCGCGACGGTGAAGGTCGCGCCCATGGAACCCGACGGCAGCCTGGACCCCGACCGCGTCCGCGCCGCGATGACGCCGGACGTGAAGCTGTTCGGCGTCACCCACGTGTCCAACGTGCTGGGCACGGTGAACCCCGTGCGCGGCCTCTGCCGCGAGGCGCGGTCGCGCGGGATCGCGACGCTCGTGGACGGTTCGCAGGCGCTGCCGCACCGGCCCGTGGACGTGGCGTCCATCGGCTGCGACTTCTACGCGTTCACGGGCCACAAGATGTGCGGCCCGACCGGCACCGGGGCGCTGTGGGCGCGCCGCGAGCACCTCGAGGCGATGCCGCCGTTCCTGGGCGGCGGCGAGATGATCCGCGAGGTGTGCTTCGAGGGCACGACCTTTGCCGACCCGCCGCACCGCTTCGAGGCCGGCACGCCGAACATCGCCGGCCACGTCGGGCTCGGCGCGGCCGTCGACTACCTGTCGGCGCTCGGCATGGCGAACGTCGCCGCGCGCGAGGCCGTGCTGCTCGAGCACCTGACCGAGTCGATGCAGGACATCGAGGGCGTGCGGATCATCGGCACCGCGCCCGGCAAGGCCGCGGTCGTGTCGTTCCTGGTGGAGGGCGCGCATGCGCACGACCTGGCCACGCTACTGGACCTGGAAGGCGTCGCCGTGCGCTCCGGCCACCACTGCGCGCACCCGCTCATGAAGTTCTACGGCGTGCCGGCGACCTGCCGCGCCTCGGTGGCGTTCTACAACACGCACGAGGAAATCGACGCGTTCGCCGCCGCGCTGCACAAGGTCCGCAAGCTGCTCGGCTGACGCGCATGACCGACCTGGCCTTCCGCGACGCCACGCCCGCCGACGTGCCCGCCCTGGTCGGGCTGGTGACCTCCGCCTACCGGGGCGAGGCCAGCCGCGCGGGCTGGACGACCGAGGCCGACCTGCTCGACGGCGGCCGCATCGATCCGGACCTGCTGCTCGCGGACATCGGCCGTCCCCGCAGTCGCGTGCTCCTGGCCGATCGCGACGGCACGCTGCTCGCCTGCGCGCACGTCGCGGAGGAAGGCGGCGCCGGGTACTTCGGCATGTTCGCCGTCAGGCCCGACTGCCAGGGCGCCGGCATCGGCGACGCCGTGCTGCGCGAGGCCGAGCGCATCGTGCGCGTCGAGTGGGGCCTGCCCGCCCTGCGCATGACGGTGATCGACGTGCGCGACGCGTTGATCGCCTGGTACGAACGTCGCGGCTACCGGCGCACCGGCATCCGCAAGCCGTTCCCGTACGGCGACACCCGCTTCGGCATCCCGCTGCGCGACGACCTGCGCTTCGAGGTCCTCGAAAAGGAGTTCCGGTGAACGACACGACGCGCGAGGGCTGGGTCCGCGTCTGCACGACGGGCGAGCTGCTCCCCGGCGAGACCACCGTGGCCTGGGACGGCGACACGCCGATCCTGGTCGTCAACTACGACGGCGACTACTACGCGCTTGAGGACCGCTGCACGCACGAGGACTTCGAACTGTCCGCCGGCACCTTCGACGGCGACGAGGCGAGCATCGAGTGCGTCCTGCATGGCGCGAAGTTCGACGTGCGCGACGGGCGCGCGTTGTGCGGCCCGGCGTACGTCCCGGTCGCGAAGTTCCCGGTGCGGGTGGAGGCCGGCGTGGTCTGGGTGCGGGACGACCGCTAGGCGCCGTCCGTCCGTCGGGCGTCGTCCGTTTCTTGTTGCAAATGCGAATCCTTCTCATTAGGATTCCCTCGCCGCGGCCATTTGTTTGTGCCGTTTCTCTTTTCCGCACGGAATGCCCATGTCCCCCGCCAAGCCCGTCCCCTCGCCGCTCGCCGGCGCCCTCGCCATTGCCCTCGGCCTCCCGGCCACCGCATTCGCCGCCGGCGGCCCGTCGCCCGACCCGGTCGCCACCCCCGACCCCGTGGTGCAGGCCACCAACCTCGACACCATCCAGGTCGAAGGCCAGCGCGTCACCGCGCCGCAATCGCCGAAGTTCACGCAGCCGCTGGTGGACACCCCCTCCACCGTCACCATCGTCCCCGCGGGCCTCATGCAGGACCAGGGCGTGACCACGCTGCGCGACGCGCTGCGCAACGTCCCCGGCATCAGCATCCAGGCCGGCGAAGGCGGCGTGCCCGCCGGCGACAACCTGACCCTGCGCGGCTTCTCCGCGCGCACCGACCTGTTCGTGGACGGCGTCCGCGACATCGGCGGCTACTCGCGCGATCCCTTCAACGTCGAGCAGGTCGAGGTGGCCAAGGGCCCGGCCTCGGCGCAGACCGGCCGCGGCTCCACCGGCGGCTCGATCAACCTGGCCAGCAAGACCGCGCGCATGCAGGACTTCGGCCACGCGAGCGTGAGCGTCGGCGACAACGCGCTGCGGCGCGGCACCGCCGACCTCAACCGCGCCATCGGCGACGGCACCGCGTTCCGCATCAACCTGATGGCGCACGACACCGAGGTCAACGGCCGCGACCATGTCGCATCCGAGCGCTGGGGCGTCGCGCCGACCATCAGCTTCGGCCTGGGGACCGACACGACGACGACCTTCAGCCTGTTCCACCTGGAGCAGGAGAACGTGCCCGACTACGGCCAGCCATGGGTGCGCGACAGCCACGAGATCCTGGTGGACAGCCACGACGCACGCTCGCCCGTGGACCGCGGCAACTGGTACGGCCTGCTCGACCGCGACTACGAGGACACCAGCGCCGACATGGCGACCCTGGTGATCCAGCACCGCCTCTCCGACGGCGTCCAGGTCCGGAACCTGACGCGGTGGGGCCGGAGCGAGCGCGACTCGATCATCACCGCGCCGCGCTTCGTCGCCGACGACTCGCTGCTCGTCAACCGCAGCGGCAAGACGCGGCTGTCCGAGCACACCATCCTGCTCAACGCCACCGACCTGACCGCGGACTTCGACAACGGCACCGTGTCGCATGCGCTGGTCGCGGGCGTGGAGTTCAGCCGCGAGGAGTCCTCCAACCTCGCCCGCACCGTGGCCAGCGAACCGCTGACCGACCTGTTCGACCCCGACCCGCACGCGCCGTACACCGGCGGCATCGCGCGCGACCCGGAGAACGACGCGAGCGGCGAGGCCTCGTCCGCGGCGGTCTACGTGTTCGACACGCTCACCCTGTCGCCGCGCTGGGAGCTGACCGGCGGCCTGCGCTGGGACCGCTTCGACGTCGAGGCCGACGGCTTCGACCGCGACCTGGGCGCGCGCGGCAGCTGGCAGCGCACCGACACCGAACTGAGCGGCCGCGCCGCGGTGGTGTTCAAGCCCGCCGACAACGGCAGCGTGTACGTGGCCTACGGCAACTCGTTCAATCCCTCCGCCGAGGAGCTGGAACTCAACGCGAGCCTGGCCGCGCTCGAGCCGGAGAAGAGCCGCACGCTGGAACTGGGCACCAAGTGGGACCTGTTCGGCGAGCGCCTGCTGCTCAGCACCGCGGTCTTCCGCACCGAGAAGACCAACGCGCGCGTCGACGACCCGGTCGACGACGGTCGCGCCGAGGTGCTCGAGGGCGAGCAGCGCGTGCAGGGCTTCGAACTCGGCGCGATGGGCCGGCTCTCCGACCGCTGGCAGCTGTTCGGCGCGTACACGTACCTCGACAGCGAGATCCTGGACTCCACCGAGGCCGCCGTCGTCGGCAACGAGCTGGGCAACACGCCGCGCCACAGTGCGAGTCTCTGGACCAGCTACGAGATCACGGACGCCTGGCAGGTCGGCTTCGGCATGCAGCACGTCGGCGCCCGCTGGAGCAACGAGGACAACACCCGCCGCGCCAAGTCGTACACGCTGTACGACGCCATGGTCTCCTACCAGGTCAGCGACGGGTTCGCGCTGCGCCTCAACGGCAGCAACCTCAGCGACAAGGACTACGTGGACCAGGTCGGCGGCGGGCACTACGTGCCGGGCGCCGGCCGCACCTTCATGCTCAGCGCGGACTTCAGCTTCTGATCCGTTCCCACTAGGCAACGCCAATGCTCCTGCAGATCCCCGACGTGCTGACCGCGGAACAGGTGGCGCAGTGCCGCCAAAGGCTCGATGCGACGACGTGGGCGGACGGCCGCGCCACGGCCGGCTACCAGTCGGCGCAGGCCAAGCACAACGAGCAGCTGCCCGAGGACTCGCCGGTCGCGCGCGAGCTCGGCGAGGTCGTGCTCGCGGCGCTGCAGCGCAACGCGCTGTTCGTGTCCGCGGCGCTGCCGCTGAAGGTGTTCCCGCCGCTGTTCAACCGCTACGCGGGCGGCCATTCGTTCGGCAGCCACGTGGACAACGCGATCCGCCCGATCCGCGGCACGCCGCACCGCGTGCGCACGGACCTGTCGGCGACCCTGTTCCTCAGCGCGCCGGACGAATACGACGGCGGCGAGCTGGTGGTCGAGGACACCTACGGCACGCACGCCGTGAAGCTGCCCGCGGGCCACATGGTCCTGTACCCGGCCAGCAGCCTGCACCTGGTGAAGCCGGTGACGCGCGGCGCGCGCGTGGCCTCGTTCTTCTGGATCCAGTCCATGGTCCGCGACGACGGCCAGCGCACGCTGCTGTACGACCTGGACCGCGCGGTGCAGCAGGTGCACCGCGACCTGCCGGACTCGCAGGCCGCGCTGGGCCTGACCGGCGTGTACCACAACCTGCTGCGGCGCTGGGCCGACGTGGGCTGACCCGCATGACGCTCCGCAACGCGGTCTTCCAGGTCCACTGGCTGCTCGGCATCACCGCCGGCCTGGTGCTGGCGCTGGTCGGGCTGACCGGGGGCATCCTCAGTTTCGAGGACGAACTGCTGCGCGCGCTCAACCCCGGCGTGCTCTCGGTGGAGGCGCGCGACGGAGCGCTCCCGCCATCCGGGCTGGTGGCGCGCGTGCGCGAGCAGCGGGCCGACCCCGTCGCGTCGCTGCAGCTGTCCAGCGATCCTTCCGACGTCGCCGTCGTCGGCTTCGCACCGAAGCCCGGCGAGCGGCGGGGCGAGCGGCGCCAGCTGGACCCGTACACCGGTGCGCTGCTGCCGGAACCGCGGTACCAGGGATTCTTCCGAACGACGATGCAGCTCCACCGCTGGCTCGCCGCGGACGACGTCGGCAAGCAGGTGGTCGCGGCATCCACCGTCGCGCTGGTGTTCTTCTGCCTGTCCGGGCTGTACCTGCGCTGGCCGCGCCGGTGGGGCAGCCTGCGCACCTGGCTCGCGCTCGACTGGCGACAGAAGGGCCGCAACTTCCTGTGGCACCTGCACTCGGTCGTCGGCACCTGGGTGCTGCTCGGTTACCTGGTCATGGCGCTGACCGGCCTGTGGTGGTCGTACGGCTGGTATCGCGAGGCGGTCAACGACTGGGCGGCGTCCGGCACTGTCGAAGTGCAGGCGTTCGACGCGCCGGCGGACCGCGGCGCCCCGCCGCCGTTCGACGTCGATGCGGCCTGGCGCGCGTTCCAGGCGCAGGCGCCCGCCTGGAGCGAAGCCACGCTGTCGTTCCCCGGGCCCGACGACAGCGCCATCGAGGTCCGCTACCTCGACGCGTCGCCGGCACACGAGCGCGCGCGCAACACGCTGGCGCTGGACCGCTGGACGCTCGCACCCGCGTCGCACGACCGCTATGACGACGGCACGTGGCGACAGAAGGTCGGCGCGAGCATGTTCGCGCTGCATCGCGGGAGCTTCTTCGGGCTGCCCGGCACCGTGCTGTTCATGCTGGCGAGCCTGGCGATGCCGCTGTTCGCGGTCACCGGCTGGATGCTGTACCTCGACCGGCGGGGACGCCGGCGCGCCGCGCGCGTCGCGGCCACCGCCCCACGGACGCCGGCCATCCCGGCGTCCGCCGGATCCGCGCCGCCGCAGGCCGTGCTGGTGCTCCACGCCAGCCAGACGGGGACCGCGGAACGCCTCGCCTGGCAGACGGCGGCCGACCTGCGCTCGGGTGGCCTCGCTGTCGAAGTGATGCCGCTCACCGGGCTGGACGTCGCCCGCCTGGCGGCGACGCAACGCGCGATCTTCGTCGCGAGCACGTTCGGCGAGGCCCAGGCCCCCGATGCGGCACGCGCGACCGCGCGCCGCCTGGCCGCGCTGCCGCCGGATGCACTCGACGGCGTGGCCTACGCGATCCTCGCGCTCGGCGACCGCGACTACCGCGAGGACTTCTGCGGGTTCGGCCGGGCCCTCGACCAGTGGCTGCACCACGCCGGCGCGACGCCGCTGTTCGACCGCGTGGACGTGGACGCCGGCGACCCCGACGGCGCGTTGCGGCACTGGCAGCACCACATCGGCCTGCTGGCGGGCCGGCACGACCTCCCCGACTGGTCGCCGCCGCGCTATGGCCAGTGGCGCATCGCGGAACGGCGCATCCTCAATGCAGGCAGCCCGGGCGCCGAGGTGTTCTCTGTGGCGCTCGTCCCGGAAGCGGCCGGGGACCTCGCCTGGCAGGCCGGCGACATCGCCGAAATCCACCCAGGCCCGCTCGTGGACGGCAGGCCCACGCTTCCCCACCGGGAATATTCCATCGCGTCCGTGCCCGCGGACGGCAGCCTGCACCTGCTGGTGCGGCGCATGCGGCATCCCGACGGCACGCCGGGCCTGGGCAGCCAGTGGCTCGCGGATGCCGATCCCGCCACGGACCGCATCGCGCTGCGCATCCGGGCGAACCCCGGCTTCCACCTGCCGGCGGGCGACCGACCGCTGGTGCTGGTCGGGAACGGCACGGGCATCGCCGGCCTGCGCGCCCTGCTCAAGGCGCGCATCGCCGCGGGGCACCGACGCAACTGGCTGCTGTTCGGCGAACGCACCCGCGCGCACGACCTGCACTACGGGGACGACCTCGCACGATGGGAGGCCGACGGCTGGCTGCAGCGACTGGACCTGGCCTTCTCCCGGGAGCAGCGCGGCCCGGACGGCGGTCCGCGCTACGTGCAGCACCTCGTCGCGAGCCACGCGGACGTGCTGCGCGCGTGGGTCGGCGACGGCGCCTCGATCTATGTCTGCGGCAGCCTCGCCGGCATGGCGCCGGGCGTGGACGCCGCACTGGCGGGGATCGTCGGGCCGGAAACGCTGGAGGCGATGGCCGCGGACGGACGCTACCGGCGCGACGTCTACTGACCGGCCGGGTCGTCCGTCGGGGCGACCTCGACCACCAGCGCGTCGCCGGCGCCCTCGAGCGCGAACCGGCGCCGCGCACCTTCGCCGCCCAGCAGCGCCGTGTCGCCCGTGGCCAGGGGCGGCAGGCCGGAGGCCGCATCGAACGTGGCCCGGCCGCCCAGCAGGTGCACGACCCAGGTGGTTCGCGGCTCGACGAAGACGAGCACCTGGCCCACCAGCGGCCGGCGCCACAGGCGCGTGCGCACCCGGTCGCGCCGCCACATCAGGTTGAAGTCGGTCGTCGGACCGTCGATCAGCTCCCCCTGCACGGCACGCTCGCCCGCGAACCGGAGGCTGTCGTGCGGCGGATGCAGTTCCACCGCCTCACCGTCGTCGAAGCGCAGGCGCAGGCCGTTTCCCGACAGCAGCACGAGTTCGCGGTCCACACCGGGGAACGTGGAGAACGGCGCATCCGCATCGATGTCCGCGATCGACAGGCGCCAATGCCAGTCGCCCGCCGGGTCCGAGTCGCGCGCGGGGTCGCGCGCGGCAAAGATCTCGCGCGTCCAGCCCGCGCCGTTGCGCCAGCGTTCGCGGCGGTATTCGTTGGCCGGGATCAGGGTGATCGAC
>CAMLHR010000037.1 GCA_946479915.1 uncultured Lysobacter sp. | reverse complement strand
CGGCGACGGTGATTCGAAGGTCGGGTACAGCGCCGAGCGGCGCCCTGGCCGGCTACCCCATGCAGGACGTGCGCGTGGTCGTCTACGACGGCAAGCACCATCCGGTCGACAGCAAGGAGGTGGCGTTCGTGGCCGCCGGGAAGAAGGCCTTCCTCGACGCGGTGCAGAAGGCCCGGCCGCAGGTGCTCGAACCGATCGTGGACCTGGAGGTCGCCGTGCCGGAACAGCACATGGGCGACATCAGCGGCGGCCTGGCGTCCAAGCGCGCGCGCATCAGCGGGACCGACGCCATCAAGGGCAGCGAGATCGTGGTCAAGGCGCAGGTGCCGCTGTCGGAGCTGGAAGGCTATGCCGCCGAGCTGAAATCGGTGACCGCCGGGCGCGGCCGCTACTCGCTGGATTTCAGCCATTACGAGCCGGTCCCGGCGCAGGTGCAGCAGAAGCTGGCCGAGGCCTGGAAGCCCAGGCACGAGGAGGATTGAGGGGGGCGCGGGGGGCGATCGCGAAAAAAGCCGCGAAAAATGCACTTGCAGGGCTTCCCTGCGGCTGCGCGATTGCCCTACATTCGACTTGCCGGCCTGACCGGCCCAGACACATCACCGATGACGAGGATCGAAAGACCCATGGCAAAGAAGAAGGCGACATCCAAGAAGGCCGCGCCGAAAGCCGCCGCCAAGCCTGCCGCTCAGAAGCCGATCAAGGAGGCCCTGACCAAGTCGGGCCTGGTCGCGCACATCGCGGACAACTCCGGCGTGGCGCCGCGCGACGTGCGCGCCGTGCTGTCGTCGCTGGAAGGCGCGATGGCCGCGTCGGTCAGCAAGAAGGGCGCCGGCACGTTCACCCTGCCAGGCATGCTGAAGGTCACCGCGGTCAACGTTCCGGCCAAGCCGAAGCGCAAGGGCATCAACCCGTTCACCAAGGAAGAGCAGTGGTTCGCGGCCAAGCCGGCCTCGGTCAAGCTCAAGGTGCGTCCGCTCAAGAAGCTCAAGGACGCTGCTGCCTGATCGCGCGGCGCCGGCGCCGCCGGCGCAACGCATCCGCCGGGCTCCCGCGAGGGGGCCCGGTTTTTTTTTTCAGTCCTCTTCCGGCTCCGGGCCTTCCAGCCGCACCGGCTGCGGCACCAGCTGGCCGCGGATCGCGCCATCCGGGTAGCGCGGGGTCGCGACCTGCACGTAGGTCCCGCCGGCGCGCATGCTGGCCGCGACGTCGGCGGAAAGCGCGACCGCGATGTCGTTCAGCCGCCCGCTCGTGGCATCCGGGACGATGGCGAATTCCGCCACGAGGTCGCCGTTCTCGCTGGCCGCGCCCTGGTACAGGCCCGCGCCCGTCGCGCCGGCCTCCAGCCCGCCGAACACGAACTCGATGCGCACGCGGTCGTCTTCGCCGAGCCACGCGTGCGCCTCGCCGGAGCCGGTCGACTCGGTGGCGGAGACGACGTTGGCGCCGTCCAGCGTGGCATGCAGTTCGAGGTCCGCTGCCGTCGCCGGCACGGCGAGGCACGCGAGCAGCAGCAAGGCCGTCCATCTCGCATCCATGGCGGTGTCCGTTCGTGAACCGGGGCCC
The DNA here is from genome assembly GCA_946479915.1 of uncultured Lysobacter sp. The sequence continues at coordinate 7,012 of CAMLHR010000037.1, read as the reverse complement.
ACCAGCAAGCCGCAAGCCCGGGCAAGCGTGCGTGAAGGCAGACCGCGACTTCACGACCCGCGCGCGAACATCGTGCGCATGGATCCGGTCCGACGCGCGCTCCTGCTTGCACTGATGCTCTCCGCCGCCGCGGGCTGCGGCGACGACGACGCGTCGGGCGATCCGGCGCGCACCTCCGCGGCGCCGGCCGATGCGCGCCTGTCGTCCGACCTGCCACGCCCCGAGGGCGCGGTCGGCTCGGTGACCGGCATGCCGGCGCATCCGGGGCCGGGCACGGCGTCGCTGGGGGCCGCACCCGCCGCGACGCCGGTCGATCCCGACGCCGTCCTGCTGCCGTTGCCCGTGACCACCGAAGTCCCAGAGGTCACGGCGGCCTTCGCGCAGGTCGAACCCCCCGTGGCGCCCGCGGTGCCCGCGCCGGCGCCATCGCCCGTGCCGCCCCCCGTGCCGCCCGAGCCGCCACCCGTGCCGATCCTGGACCTGCCGCCGGAGGCACCGGAAGCGGATCCGGACGTGGCCGGACGCCGGCCGGTCGGGACCGAAGGCGCCACCGAGAGCACGACGTTCCGTACGACCGTCGAACCGCCACCCGACGACTAGATCTCGAAGCGGTACGAGAGCTTGACCAGCAACTGCTCGCTGTCGCGCAGGTCGAACGCGTCCGCGAGCAGTCGGCCGGCATCGTCGAACGGCCCCGGACCCTGCTCGAACAGCGAACCGCCACGCACGTACGCGACGTAGAGGTAGGACAGCGGCGCCAGCTCGCGCCGGTAGCGGACCTGGAAGCCCAGGTTGCGCAACGCGAAGTCCTCGAGCGGCTCGTCCACGGCGACGGGCGTGCCGTCGGTGGCGACGCGCCACGCCTGCCGCGCGCGCGCGTCCAGGCCCAGCGCCTCCAGCCGCACGCGCAGCTCCTGGCGCTCGTCGATCAGCCAGGTCATGCCGGCATTGGCGAAGGCCATGTCCGAGCGGAACGTGCCGATGAGGTTGTCGTGCTGCCACAGCAGCCAGTCCGGGTCGTGCTGCAGCTCGAGGCCGACGCCGAAGCTCAGCGTGTCGCTCGCGTGGTACGTCGGTTCGACGTAGGCGATGAGCGCGCCCTTCTCGCCGCCCTCCAGCCCCTCCGCCGCGTAGCGCGCGTTCGTGTACAGCGCCCAGCGACCGTCGCCGCGCGGGACGAAGCGTTCGGCGAACAGGAACACGCGTTCCGGGAGCTTGACCGGGCCGTTGCCGCGGGTCAGCAGGTCGTCGTACCCGGAGGTCCAGCCGCCGATCTCCCAGAACTCGTTGCCGCCGTCGCGGCGCTCGCTCTGGCGCTGGATCGCCCAGGCGTCGGCGATGTGCAGGCCGGAGTCGTTGGTGCGCCGCGATGCCGCCACGTGCCAGTCGTGCGCCGCGTAGGTCGACGACTCCGGCAGGTCGGTGACGCGTCGCGCCAGGTCGTAGCGCGCGTAGTTGTAGTCGTTGCGCTCCAGGAAGCCGAAGTCGTTGAGCTGCAGCTGGTCGCCCAGGTGCAGCAGGAACAGCTGCTGGCGCCAGCCGTTGCCGTGGTCCCGGTCGATCCGCACCTGCAGGCCGCTGTCGTCCACCTTGCGGCCTTCGTCCTCCACCGAGGACAGCACCGCCGTGGTGCGGATGTTCCAGCCCTCGTTGCCCCAGCGGTGGTCGGCCTCGTACACCGTCGCGACGCGGTCGAGGAAGGGCCGGTCCACGCGCGTGACCATCGCGCCCAGGCCGTGGCCGCCGAGGTCGCGGGCCACCCGCACCGCATGGAAATCCCGGCCGGCGTCGTCGCCCTCGGTCGCGGTGAACACGCCGTAGTGGACGTCGCCCAGGCTGCCGTTGACCTTCGCCGCGGCGGTCACGTCCCCGGCGCCGCTGCCGTCGTCCGCCGTGCCGCCGACGCGCCGGGTGTAGAGCAGCCGGTTCGCGTTGCCGAGGCCGCCGAACGGCACGTCGAAGAAGCCCTGGTTCTCGGTGAAGAACGGGCGGCGGTCGCTGAAGAACGTCTCGATCGCGCCGAAATTGACCACCAGGTTGTCGCTCTCCACCTGGCCGAAGTCGGGATTGATCGTCGCGCTGAGCTGGAACTGGCCGTTCGGCTTCCAGAACACGTCCGCGCCCGCGTCGAATTCGGCATCGCCCGCGACCATGTCCGACAGGCCGACGACGTACGGGGTGACCGCCAGCAGCGAGGCGCTGTACCGCGGTACCTGCACGGGTTGGAGCACCGACAGGAAGCGTTGCTCGTTGAAGCCGATGGCCGGCCAGGACATCCGCTCGCCGGTGACCCCGATCACGCGGTCGAGCGAGATGCCGATCGTCCGCACGTCGCCCTCGGGTTCGCGCATCGGCGCGATGTGCCAGGGCAGCAGCAGCTCGGCGGACCAGGTCTCTGCGTCCTCGCTGGTGGCCCGCAGCCAGTCGCCGTCCCAGTCGCCGTTGAACTGGTTCTCGCTGGTGATCGTCGCGTCCGTGATGCTGCCGGAGAGCAGCAGCGTGAAGTTGTAGCCGGTGCGCCCGTCGCCGTCGAAGTCCACGTACAGGTTCACGCGGTCGGCCTGCGCGCCCTGGTCGCGCTGCACGCGCTGGCGGGTCCGCGGCACGGAGGCGGGCTGGACGTTGCGGAACCCGATCGCCAGGCCGTCCGGCGTCGCCAGGATCCAGGCTTCGGTGGGATACGGCGCGGGTTCGCGCGAGAGCGGCTGGGTCAGCCGGAAATCGGTGACGTGCCGGGCGCCGTCCCATTCGCCGGGCGAGATGACGCCATCCACCTCGACCGCGATGGCGGCGCCGGGCAGGAGCCCGAAGGCGGCAAGGAACGGCAGTGCGGCGCGCATCGGCGGGTCCGGCGTGTCGGGACGCGCAGCGTGCGCGTCCCGCACCCGGCCGGCCAATGGCCGAAAGTCACGCGGTCCTGCGGCCCCGCTTCGGCTTCAGCATCGTCCCGGTGCAGCCCTTCGACCCGCAGTGGCAGGCCCAGATCTTCTTCAGCCGCGCGGTGTGCGGCTCGTCCAGGGTGATGCCGTAGTCGTAGGTCAGCTCCTCGCCGGGCTTGATCGCCCGGATCGACTCGATGAACACGCGGTCCTTGCGGCGGTCGTCGCCGTCGGCCTCCTCCAGCACCGCCTCGCAGTTCGGGTTGCAGCTGTGGTTGATCCAGCGCGCGCTGTTGCCGCCGTGGTTGGCGTCGATGACGTACTCGTCGTTCAGCGTGAACAGGAAGGTGTGCCCGCTCTCGACGTCGCCGGTCTCGCCTTCGTCGACCGCCTCGTGCGTGCGCCGCTCGCCCTTGTATTCGATGAGGCGCTCGCCCTTGCGGATCGGGGCGACGGCGAACATGCCGTTGCCGTGGATGGGGGAGCGTCGGGTGGCGATCTTCGCGGGCATTCGGTACGTCCAGGCGTAGGTGAGCCGCCGATTCTCGCCCGAACGGTCGTCGCGCCGCCATGACGGGGTCCGCGTGGCCTCGCGCGGCGGGAAATCGTACAATTCCGGTCCTATTCCGAAAGTCGGCCCCGCCGCCCCCCGCGATGCTCCGCGTCACCCGCCTCACCGACTACGCCACCGTCGTGCTGACCGCGCTCGCCTCGCGGCCCGGCGAGGTGTGCAGCGCGGCCGGACTGGCCGAGTGGTCCGGGCTCGAGGCGACCACCGTCGCGAAGGTCCTCAAGCCGCTGGCGCAGGCCGGCCTGGTCGAGGGCTTCCGCGGCGCGAACGGCGGCTACCGGCTCGCGCGCGACGCCGCCGACATCGGCCTGCTCGAGATCGTCACGGCGATCGAGGGCCCGCCGGGCATGACCGAGTGCAGCGTCCACGGCGGCAACTGCGGCATCCAGGACCAGTGCGGCGTGCGCGCCAACTGGCGCCGCATCAACGACGTGGTGCTGGACGCGCTGCGCGACGTCACCCTCGCCCACATGCTCCTGCCCCCCGAGCCGCGGCCGTCGCCGCGCCGCATCGACCTGCGCCTGGCGCAGGCCGGCCCCGCCTGACACGAACGCCCATGACCGCCCCCGCCACCACCGTCGAAAACCGCGACATCCACGCCCGGCTCGCACGCAAGTACGACGCCGGCTTCGTCACGGACATCGAGTCCGACTCCCTGCCGCCGGGCCTGGACGAGGGCACCATCCGCGCCCTGTCCGAACGCAAGGACGAGCCGGCCTGGATGACCGAGTGGCGCCTCGAGGCCTACCGCCACTGGCTGACCATGCCGGTGCCGCGCTGGGCGAAGCTGAAGATCGCGCCGATCGACTTCCAGGCGATCAGCTACTACTCCGCGCCCAAGGGCCCGAAGTACAAGTCGCTGGACGAGGTCCCCCAGGAGCTGCTCGACACCTACGACAAGCTCGGCGTGCCGCTGCACGAGCGCGCGAAGCTGGCGGGCGTCGCGGTGGACGCGGTGTTCGACTCGGTGTCGGTCGGCACCACGTTCCGCAAGGAACTCGCCGAGAAGGGAATCATCTTCTGCTCGATGTCGGAGGCCATCCGCGAGCACCCCGACCTCGTGCGGAAGTACCTCGGCTCCGTCGTGCCGGTCGGCGACAACTACTTCGCCGCGCTCAACTCGGCCGTGTTCTCGGACGGCTCGTTCGTGTTCATCCCGGCGGGCGTGCGCTGCCCGATGGAGCTGAGCACCTACTTCCGCATCAACGCCGGCCACACCGGCCAGTTCGAGCGCACTCTGATCATCGCCGAGGACCGCTCGCACGTGTCCTACCTGGAAGGCTGCACCGCGCCGATGCGCGACGAGAACCAGCTGCACGCCGCGGTCGTCGAGCTGGTCGCGCTGAAGGATGCGGAGATCAAGTACTCCACGGTGCAGAACTGGTACCCGGGCGACGAGGAAGGGCGCGGGGGCATCTACAACTTCGTGACCAAGCGCGCCGAGTGCCGGGGCGACCGCAGCAAGGTGACCTGGACCCAGGTCGAGACCGGGTCGGCCATCACCTGGAAGTACCCGTCGTGCGTGCTGCTCGGCGACGACTCGACGGGCGAGTTCCATTCGGTCGCGCTGACGCACCACCGCCAGCAGGCGGACACGGGCACCAAGATGGTCCACGTCGGCAAGCGCACCAAGTCGAAGATCGTCAGCAAGGGCATCAGCGCCGGCCGCGGCCAGAACACCTACCGCGGCCTGGTGCGGGTGGAGCGCGGCGCCGAGGGCGCGCGCAACCACACGCAGTGCGACTCGCTCCTGATCGGCAAGCAGTGCGGCGCGCACACCTTCCCGTACATCGAGGTGCGCCGGCCGGACGCCACGGTCGAGCACGAGGCCACGACCTCGAAGATCAGCGAGGACCAGCTGTACTACTGCCGGTCGCGCGGCATCGGCGAGGAGGACGCGGTGTCCATGATCGTGGACGGCTTCTGCAGGCAGGTGTTCCGCGAGTTGCCGATGGAGTTCGCCGTCGAGGCTAAGAAGTTGCTGGAAGTGTCGCTGGAAGGAGCAGTGGGCTGATGCTGAACATCGAGAACCTCCACGCCAACGTCGGCGGCCGCGAGATCCTCAAGGGCCTGTCGCTGGAGCTCCGGCCCGGGCAGGTGCACGCGGTGATGGGGCCCAATGGCGCGGGCAAGTCCACGCTGGGGCACATCCTGGCCGGCCGCGAGGGCTACGAGGTCACCGCCGGATCGGTGACGTTGGAGGGCCGCGACCTGCTGGCGCTCGAACCGGAGGAGCGCGCGGCGGCGGGCGTGTTCCTCGCGTTCCAGTACCCGGTCGAGATCCCGGGCGTGAACAACACCTACTTCCTGCGCAGCGCGCTGAACGCGCAGCGCAAGGCGCGCGGCGAGCCGGAACTGGACTCGATGCAGTTTCTGAAGCTCGTCCGCGAGAAGCTCGCGGTGCTGTCGCTGAAGGACGAACTCCTGCATCGCGGCGTCAACGAGGGCTTCTCCGGCGGCGAGAAGAAGCGCAACGAGATCTTCCAGATGGCGGTGCTCGAGCCGAAGCTCGCGATCCTGGACGAGACCGACTCGGGACTGGACATCGACGCGCTCAAGGCCGTGGCCGACGGCGTCAACGCGCTGCGCTCGCCGGACCGCGCCTTCCTCGTGATCACCCACTACCAGCGCCTGCTCGACTACATCAAGCCGGACGTCGTCCACGTGCTGGCCGACGGCCGCATCGTCGAGAGCGGCGGCCCGGAACTCGCGCTGCAACTCGAGGAACACGGCTACAGCTGGATCGCCGACCGCGTCTCGCCCGAGGCGGCCGCGCCGCGATGAGCCCCCTGCTCGACTCCCTCGCCGCGGGCTTCGACGGCGACGCCGCGCGACGCGAGGTCCTCGACGCCGCGCTGCGCGACGGCCTGCCCGGGCCGCGCAGCGAGGCGTGGAAGTACACCCCGCTGCGCGCCCTGGAGCGCCGCGCCTTCGCGCCGGCGCAGGCGGCGCCCGTGGACGCGTCGGTGTTGGCCGGCATCCCGGCGCCGCGCCTGGTGTTCGTCAACGGCGTGCACGACGCGGGCCTGTCCGACCTGTCGGGACTTCCCGGCGGCGCGGTCCCGACGACCGTCGCCCGGGTCCTGGCGGACGGCGACGCGCGCGAGGGCAATTTCCTGCAACGGCGCTACGAGCGCCAGGACGAAGTCTTCGCGCGGCTCAACGCCGCGCTGGCGCGCGACGGGGCCGTCGTACGCCTGGCCGAGGGCGTGCGCGTCGCCGCGCCGTTGCACCTCGTTTTCGTGGGCGCCCCGACGGGTGCCGACAGCGCCTGGCACCTGCGACACCTCATCGAGTTGCGCCGCGACGCCGAGCTGGTGGTGATCGAACACCACCTGGCCGCGGCGCCCCACGCGCACCTCGGCAACGCGCTGGTGCAGGTCCACCTCGCCGCCGGCGCGACGCTGCGCCACGCCCGCGTCCAGGACGAGGCGGAGCGCGCGACGCTGGTCTGCCGGACCGATGCCGTGCTCGCACGAGACGCACGCTACCGCCGCATCGACCTGGAACTCGGGGCGGGCCTGTCGCGGCACGAGCTCAACGTGCGGCTCGAGGGCGAAGG
>CAMLHR010000036.1 GCA_946479915.1 uncultured Lysobacter sp. | reverse complement strand
GGCTCGACGTGGTGCTCGCGGTGTTCGGCGAGATGGGCGACATCGGGAAGGGCGAATACGCGTTCCCGCAGGCGATCGCGTACGTGGGATACACGACCCCGCGCCGGGCATACACGCTGTTCCCGACCGCCGCGGTGATCGGCGCGCTGATGGGGCTGGGCCAGCTGGCCGCCACGTCCGAACTCACGGCCCTGCGCGCGCTGGGGCTGTCGCGCCGGCGCCTGAGCCTGGCCGCGGCCACCGCGCTGGCGCTGCTGACCGCGCTGATGGTGCTCAGCGGCGAGACCCTGGGACCGTGGGCCAACCGGCAGGCCGACTCGCTCAAGGCGTCCTCGATCTCCAACGACCTGATCGTCGCGCAGTACTCGGGGCTGTGGGCGCGCGAGGGCGACGTGTTCCTCAACGCGCAGACCGGCATGGAGCGCGCGGAGGACGGCGAGCGCTGGCTCGAGTTGCGCGACGTGGGCCTGTACGAATTCGACGGCGACGGCCGCCTGCTCTCGATCGCCCGCGCGGCGCGCGCCGAGCACCGGCCGGACGGGTGGCACCTGGAGGACGTCGTCCGCACGCGCTTCGACGAGACATCGGTCGTGCGCAGCCGCACGCCCTCCGAGACCTGGGCTTCGCACCTGGACGACACCGCGCTGCTCGCCGGCGTCACCCGCCCGCGCTACCTGCGCTCGGGCGAGCTGCGGCGCTCGATCGCGTACTACCGGCGCAACGGGCTGGATGCGTCGGAATTCGAGGAGATCTACTGGGGCCGCTGGTTCTACCCGCTCAACGTGCTGGCGCTGTGCCTGGCGGCGATCCCGTTCGCGTTCGGCACGCTGCGCAGCGGCGGCACGGGCAAGCGGCTGTTCCTGGGGATCGTGTTCGCGCTCGGGTTCTGGATGCTGCAGGAGCAGTTCGTGAAGCTGGCGAGCGTCTACGACTTCGACTACCGCATGGCCTTCCTGGTCCCGCCCGCGGTGATGCTCGGGATCTCGGCGGCGCTGTTCCGGCGGCGTTCCGGCTAGCGCGCGGGGTCGCGCACCAGGCGGGTGCCGCTGGCGCGGTCGTGCCACGCGAGCCGTCCGCGGTCGACCCAGGCCCACCAGAACCCCAGCCCGGCGCACAGCAGCGACACGGTGCCGACCGCGTAGCGCACCGCGAGCGCGCGCACCGGGGCGGCGCCGCCATCGCGCGCCACGACCCGCAGCCGCCACGGCCGCATCCCCAGCGTCTGCCCGCCGCGCCGCCAGCTGGCGACGGCGTAGGCACCGGTGACGAGCCACAGCGCGACGAACTCGACCTGGCCCAGCGCGCCGCCGGTCACCGCGTCGCCATGCGCGGCGACGAACGCGGCGGCCACGACGAACCAGAGCGCGGCGGCGGGGAACAGGTCGTAGGCGAGGGCGAGCAGCCGCCAGCCCACCAGCGCGCGGCGGGGCGGTGTCGCATCGGCGGAAACGGTGTCGTGCATGCGGTGCGCATCATAGGCCTACACTCGCGGCATGCCGGGGACCGCCGCCGACCGCCGCCGCGATGCGATGCGACTGCCGCCGCTGCGCGACGCGGACGCGGCGGTGATCGACGCGTTCGCCGATGCCGCCTGGGCGGAGCAGGGGCTGGCGCGGCGCACGCTCGAAAACTACCGCGCCGACCTCGCCGGGTTCGCGCGCTGGCGGGACGGGCGCGAGGGCGGCCTGGCGGGCGCGGACCGCGCGGCCCTGTTCGAATACTTCGCGCTGCGCACGCGCGAGGGCTACTCGGCGCGCAGCAACGCGCGGCTGCTGACGGCCCTGCGGTCGTTCTATGCCTGGTGCCTGCGCCAGGGGCGCCGCAAGGACGATCCGGCCGCATTGCTGGATCCACCGAAACTCCCGCGCTCGCTGCCCAAGGCCCTGCCGGAAGCCCAGGTGGAGGCCCTGCTGGACGCGCCGGACGTGGCGACGCCGCAGGGACTGCGCGACCGCGCGATGCTCGAGCTGATGTATGCCTGCGGGCTGCGCGTGAGCGAGCTGGTCGAGCTGCCGGCGAACGGCGTGAACCTGCGGCAGGGCGTGCTCCGGGTGACCGGCAAGGGGGGCAAGACCCGGCTCGTGCCGCTCGGGGAGGAGGCCCAGGACTGGCTGCAGCGCTACCTCGACACGGCCCGGCCGGTGCTGGCCGGCCGCCGGCCGCTGGCGGTGGACGCGCGGGGCGAGGTGCCGCTGTTCCTCGGCGAGCGCCAGGGCGCGATGTCGCGGCAGCAGTTCTGGACGCTGGTGAAGCGCCATGGCGTGGCGGCCGGGATCGACCCGGCCCGGATCAGCCCGCACGTGCTGCGGCACAGCTTCGCCACGCACCTGCTCAACCATGGCGCCGACCTGCGCGCGCTGCAGCTGCTGCTCGGCCACAGCTCGCTGTCCACCACGCAGGTGTACACGCTGGTGGCGCGCGAGCACCTGCAGCAACTGCACGCCAGGCACCATCCGCGCGGCTGAACGGACGCGCCGCGGGCCGACGATGCGTGGCATTGGCGTGACAAGCGTCGCGGGTTCGCGCACCCGTGCATGCGACAATCGACGAAAGCCCGGATGGGCCCGAGTGAAGACCCCCGCATGAACCGACCGACTCCCTGCCGCCCGCGCGCGCTGCGCCTCGTGCCCACCGCGCTGTTCCTCGCGCTCGCCGTCGCCAGCCTGTCCGCCTGCGCGCAGTCGCCCGACCCCGACGCGACCGACGCCGGAACGCCCACGGCCGATACCGCCGGGAACGAACCCGCCTACGACGTCGGCTCGGCCGAGGCCCGGGCCCGCGAGGCGATCCGCGCGATCGCGCCGCAGCTGCGGGTGGACCGCATCGGCGAGGCGCCGATCCCCGGCTTCCGCCAGGTCATCGTCGGCGGGCAGGTGGTGTACGTCACCAATGACGGCAAGTACCTGCTGCAGGGCACGCTGCTCGACGTGGCCGCGCGCGAGGACATGAACGAGATCGCCATGGCCGACCTGCGCCGCGACCTGCTGGCCACCGTGCCGGCGAGCGACCGCATCGTGTTCGCGCCGAAGGACCCGAAGTACACGGTGTCCGTCTTCACCGACGTGGATTGCGGCTACTGCCGCAAGCTGCACGGCGAGATCGACGCGTACAACGCGGCGGGCATCGCCATCGAGTACCTGGCGTTCCCGCGCATGGGGCCGGGCAGCGAGAACTTCGACGAGATGGTCGCGGTGTGGTGTTCGGACGACCCGCGCGCGGCCCTGACCGAGGCCAAGGCCGGCGGCAACATCACCGGCGGCGACTGCACCAGCCCCGTGGCCATGCAGTACGCGCTCGGCCAGCGGCTGGGCCTGACCGGCACGCCGATGATCGTGGCCGCCGACGGCGCGCAGCTCGGCGGCTACGTGCCGCCGCAACGCCTGCGCGAACTGCTCGACGAACGGGCCGCGAAGGCGGCCGGCGACGCACCGGCGGACGCGGCCGGCAGCCACTGATCCGGTCCGCGGGCCGGGCCGGGGGCAGCGCCGGCCCGTCCGGTAGAATGGGCGATCCCCTGGTCGACAACGGTTTGCGTCGGACATGATCGTCCTCGAGGGCCAGCCGGCCCTGTCGCCGTTCCGCCTCGAGCGGCTCGAAGCCCGCCTCCGCGCCACCGTTCCGCAAGCCCGCCTCGTCGGGGCCTGGTTCACCTACTGGGTCGAACCGGAGGCCGGGGCGACGCCGGACCCCGCCACGCTCGCCCGCATCCTGCAGGCCGGCGACGCGGCCCGGCCGCGCGAGGCCGGCGCGACCTCCCGCTTCGTGGTGCCCCGGCTGGGCACGATCTCGCCGTGGGCGAGCAAGGCCACCGAGCTGCTGCACGGCGCCGGGCTGCCGGTGCGACGCGTCGAGCGCGGGACCCGGATCGACCTGGCGGGATGGCCCGTCGCGCCGGAGGCTGCCGCGGCCCTGGCGCGCCTGCTGCACGACCCGATGACGCAGTCGCTGCTGGACGATCCGTCCGCGGCCGCCGCCATGTTCGCCGCGCCGGCGCGCGGTGCGCTGGAACGCATCCCGCTGGCCACGATCGACGCGGCGAACCGGCGCCTGGGCCTGGCGCTCGCCGACGACGAGGTCGCCTACCTGCGCGACCGGTATTCGGAACTCGGCCGCGACCCGACCGACGTCGAGCTGATGATGTTCGCGCAGGCGAACTCGGAGCACTGCCGGCACAAGATCTTCAACGCGACCTGGACCATCGACGGCCGGCAGCAGCCGGACACGCTGTTCGGGATGATCCGCAACACCCACGCGCACACGCCGGAACACACGCTGTCGGCGTACAGCGACAACGCGGCCGTGGTGGACGGCTACGCGGCGCGCCGCTTCCGGCCGGACACGCGCACGCACGAATACCGCGCCGAGCCCGTCGCCGACAGCGCGTTCTGCATCAAGGTCGAGACCCACAACCATCCCACCGCGATCGCCCCGTTCCCGGGCGCCAGCACCGGCGCCGGCGGCGAGATCCGCGACGAGGGCGCGACCGGGCGCGGCGGCAAGCCCAAGGCGGGCCTGTGCGGGTTCTCGGTCTCGCACCTGCGCATCCCGACGCTGCCGCAGCCGTGGGAACGCGCGCGTGACCTGAACCCGCGCATGGCACCCGCGCTGGAGATCATGCTCGACGGCCCGCTCGGCGCCGCCGCCTTCAACAACGAGTTCGGCCGGCCCAACCTCACCGGCTACTTCCGCAGCTTCGAGCTGGCGGAAGGCGACCGCCTGGTCCGCGCGTACGACAAGCCCATCATGCTCGCCGGCGGCCTGGGCGCGATGGACCGGCCGATGGTCGCCAAGCGCCCGCTGTCGCCGGGCGACGCGGTGATCGTGCTCGGCGGCCCGGCCATGCTGATCGGCCTGGGAGGCGGCGCGGCGAGTTCGGTGGCCTCCGGCGAGACCGCCGAGGACCTCGACTTCGCCAGCGTGCAGCGCGACAACCCGGAGATGGAGCGCCGCTGCCAGGAGGTCATCGACCGCTGCGTGGCGCTCGCCGACGACAACCCGATCCTGTCCATCCACGACGTCGGCGCCGGCGGCCTGTCGAACGCGATCCCGGAGCTGCTGCACGACTCGGGCGTGGGCGGCGTGATCGACCTCGACCGCGTGCCCAGCGACGACCCGTCGCTGTCGCCGCTGCAGCTGTGGTGCAACGAGTCGCAGGAGCGCTACGTGCTGGGCATCGCGCAGGAGCGCGTCGCTGAGTTCGCCGCCCTGTGCCAGCGCGAGCGCTGCCCGTTCGCGGTGGTGGGTACTGCCACGGCCGAGGAGCGCCTCGTCGTCGGCCATGGCGACGACGCGCCGGCCATCGACCTCCCCATGGACGTCCTCTTCGGCAAGCCGCCGAAGATGCACCGCGACACGCGCCGCCCCGGCCCCGCGCCGTGGCCGGAGCTGGCCGGCGTGGAGATCGACCTGCAGACGCCCGCGCTGGACCTGCACGAGGCCGGGCTGCGCGTGCTGGCGCACCCGACGGTCGCCTCGAAGTCCTTCCTGGTCACGATCGGCGACCGCACCGTGGGCGGCCTGACCGCGCGCGACCAGATGGTCGGGCCGTGGCAGCTGCCGGTGGCCGACTGCGCGATCACGCTGTCCGGCTACGACACGGACACCGGCGAGGCCATGGCGATCGGCGAGCGCACGCCGCTGGCGCTGCTCGATCCGGCTGCCGCCGCGCGCATGGCCGTGGGCGAGGCGATCACCAACCTGTGCGCCGCGCCGGTCGAGTCGCTCGAGCGTGTCAAGCTGTCGGCGAACTGGATGGCCGCGGCCGGCCACGACGGCGAGGACGCGCGGCTGTACGACGCGGTGTCGGCCGTCGGCCTGGCGCTGTGCCCGTCGCTCGACCTCTCGATCCCGGTCGGAAAGGACTCGCTGTCCATGCAGTCGCAGGGCTCGGTCTCGCCCGTGTCGCTGGTGGTCACGGCGTTCGCGCCGGTGCCGGACGTGCGCGCGCAACTCACGCCGCTGCTCTCGCGAGAACCCGACACGGAGCTGTGGCTGCTGGGCCTGGGCGCGGGGCGCCACCGCATGGGGGGCTCGATCCTCGCGCAGGTGCATCCGGACTGGAACGCCGGTGCCGACCTTCCCGCGTTCGCCGGCGACGTGCCGGACCTGGACGATCCGCGCCGCCTGCGCGCGCTGTTCGAGCTGGTGCGTGACGCGCGCGCCGCGGGGCTGCTGCTCGCCTACCACGACCGGTCCGACGGCGGCGCCTTCGCGGCGCTGTGCGAGATGGCGTTCTGTTCGCACCTGGGCCTGGACATCACCATGGACGCGTGGGGCGAGAACCCCTACCGCACGTTGTTCAACGAGGAGCTCGGCGCGGTGGTGCAGATCGCCGCCGCCGACCGCGCCGCGTTCGCCGACCTGGTCGCGCGCCACGGCCTGATCGAGTGCGCGCAGCGGATCGCGCGGCCCACCACCGCGCCGGTCGTGCGCGTGGTGGACGAGGACAACGTGCTCGCCGAGTGGCGCTGGGAAGCGCTGTTCGACGCCTGGTGGTCGGTGACCCACGCCATGCAGCGCCTGCGCGACAACCCGGAATCGGCCGACGAGGAACGGGCGTCCGTGTCACGGTTCGATGCGCCCGGCCTGCAGCCGTCGCTGACGTTCGACCCGGCCGAGGACATCGCCGCGCCCTTCATCGACAAGCTGTTCAACATCGGGGGCGCCCGGCCGAAGGTCGCGATCCTGCGCGAGCAGGGCGTCAACGGCCAGGTCGAGATGGCGGTCGCCTTCGACCGCGCGGGATTCACGGCGGTCGACGTGCACATGAGCGACCTGGTCGCGGGACGCGCGACGCTCGACGGATTCAGGGGGCTCGTCGCCTGCGGCGGCTTCTCGTACGGCGACGTGCTCGGCGCCGGTCGCGGCTGGGCGACCTCGATCCTCGAGCGGCCGGCCATGCGTGCGATGTTCGCCGCGTTCTTCGCGCGCGGCGACATCTTCTCGCTGGGCGTGTGCAACGGCTGCCAGATGATGGCGCAGCTGCGCGACATCATCCCGGGCGCGACGCACTGGCCGAAGTTCCTGCGCAACCGCAGCGAGCAGTTCGAGGCACGGCTGGGGCTGCTGGAGGTGCTGGACTCGCCATCGCTGTTCTTCGCCGGGATGGAGGGTTCGCGCATCCCGGTGGCGATCGCGCACGGCGAGGGCCGGGCCGCGTTCGACGGCGACGCGCACCGCGACGCCGCGCGCGTGTCGCTGGCCTATGTCGCTGGCGACGGGTCCCCCGCGCTGTCCTACCCGGACGACCCCAACGGCTCCACCAACACCATCGCCGGCCTGTGCAGCGACGACGGCCGCGCGACGATCCTGATGCCGCACCCCGAACGCACGCTGCGCACGGCGAATTTCAGCTGGGCGCCCGCGGACTGGCCGGAGGACGGCCCCTGGATGCGCATGTTCCGCAACGCGCGGGCCTGGGTGGGCTAGAGTCGGGCGATGAACGCGAGCGCCGACCCGACCGCAGCCGGCACGGCCGCCCAGCCGGACGTGCGCGCGGGCGAGGCGCCCGCCCCGGCGGACGAACGCATCGTCGAGGCGCTGCTGGAAAAGGGCCGGCTGAAGGAGGCGGACCTCGCCCGCGCGCGGCGCCTGCAGGTCGAGACCGGCGGCAGCCTGCTCGGGCTGCTCGCGCGCCTCGGGCTGGTGTCCGAGCGCGACCACGCCGAGGCCTGCGCGCGGGTGCTCGACCTGCCCCTGGTCACGGCCAAGGACCTGCCCGAGTTGCCGCCCGATCCCGCCGGCGACACGCCCGCGCTGACGCTGAAGTTCATGAAGCAGTTCCATGTCGTGCCCATCGGCGACGCGGGCGAGCCCGGCGAGGCGATTGACGTGCTCGTCGCCGATCCGCAGGACGCCTACGCGCTCGATGCCGTGCGCCTGGCGACCGGCCGCGAGCCCCGTCCCAGCGTGGCACTGCGTTCCGAGATCGACGACCTGATCGAGCGCTGGCACGGCCAGGGCCGCAGCGCGATGGGCGCCATCGTGGAAACCGCGGAAGGCGAGGGCGGCGACCTGGACGACGTCGAGCACCTGCGCGACCTCGCGTCCGAGGCGCCGGTCATCCGCCTCGTGAACCTCGTGATCCAGCGCGCGGTCGAACTGCGCGCGTCCGACATCCACATCGAGCCGTTCGAGAACCGGCTGAAGGTGCGCTACCGCATCGACGGCGTGCTGGAGGAGGGCGAGAGCCCGCCGGCGAACCTGACGGCCGCCGTGATCTCGCGCGTCAAGATCATGGCCAAGCTCAACATCGCCGAGCGCCGGCTGCCGCAGGACGGGCGCATCATGCTGCGGGTGCAGGGCAAGGAACTGGACCTGCGCGTGAGCACGATCCCGACCGCGCACGGCGAGTCGGTGGTGATGCGTCTGCTCGACCGCGAGACCGTGGTGTTCGACTTCGAGCGCCTAGGCTTCACCGATGCGTTCCTCCCGCAGTTCCGCAAGGTCCTCGAGCAGCCGCACGGCATCCTGCTGGTCACCGGCCCGACGGGTTCGGGCAAGACCACGACGCTGTACACGGCGCTGAGCCAGCTCAACACGCCGGACGTCAAGATCATCACGGTCGAGGACCCGGTCGAGTACCAGATCGAGGGCATCAACCAGATCCAGGCCAAGC
>CAMLHR010000035.1 GCA_946479915.1 uncultured Lysobacter sp. | reverse complement strand
ACACCACGAACAGGTTGAACACGCTGACCCAGACGAAGAACACGGTGCCCAGCACGCGCGGGCCGAGCAGCCCCGGCTGCGCGAACAGCGGCACGAACGCGACCAGGCAGGCGATGAAGGCCAGGTACACCAGCGGCACCACGATGCGCCGCGGGAAGCGCGACACCAGCCAGCCGAACAGCGGCGCCAGCGCCAGCATCGCGACCAGGGTCGCCCCGTAGAACACCGGCAGGTGCATCGACCCGACGGCGGCGGCCAGCTGCTCGCGGACCGGCCGGATCATGTAGTACGCCGCCAACACGCAGAAGAAGTAGGCGAACGACACGCAGACCGCGTACCACTCGCCCTGCCGGACGCGCGCCTCGCTGGCGACGGGCGCGGTCATGTCAGGCGCTGGCCGGGACGGGGGGCAGCGGGCAATGCAGCACGCCGCAGAGCGTGCGCAGCAGTTCGGACTCCGCGACCGTCACCTGCCCGTCGTGGGACACGGTCGCCGTGACGGCCTCGACGAGCGCCTGCTTGGCCAGCGGGTCGAGCCGGTCGAGCCGCGCCCACGTCGCGTCGAGCGCGAGGACGCCCTGCTCGCGCGGCAGGTAGGGCAGGTGGTCGCGCGGCAGGATCCGCCGCATCCCCGCCAGGTAGGCGCGCTGCGCCTCGGCCGGATCGTCGTGGCCGGACTGCGCCACGACGCAGAGCAGCGTCGCGATCTCGCTGCGCACCTGTCCCGGATGGCGGCGCCCCAGGCGGGCATGCCGCGACGGGTCCAGCGACTCGCGCAGGTGCACCAGCAGCAGGCGCCCCAGGCAGTACTCGAACAGGGACACGCGGGCGTCCACGTGCACCATCGCGTGCACGGTGTCGAGGAAGGCGTCGATCTCCGGCCGCGGGCGCAGCCGCAGCACCGGGAAGGCGATCGAGGCGAGCGGCAACCGCAACTGCGGGTGCAGCCCGTCGAGGGCGCCCACGTGGATCTCCCGCGCGTGGTTCGCAAGCGCCGACCCCAGGCGCGCGGCGATCTCCACGTCCTGGTGCTGGGCGAGCCGCGGGTCGCGGTCGCGCAGCAGCGCGAGGACCAGCGGCATGGCGGTCGCGCGCGCGGCCGCGAGGTCGCGGAGCCCTTCCGGCATCGCGGCGGCGATCGCATCGGCCCGCGTGAAATCCAGCGCATCCGGGCTGGCGACGCCGCGCGCCACCGCGTCGGGCGACACCGCCAGCAACGCGCCGCCCGCCGGCAGGCCGGGCGCCTCGCGGCCCGCCAGCCCCAATTGCATGTCTTCCTCCAGCCCCTGAGGCAGGTGCTGGTGCCATTGCCGCGCCAGCGCTTCGAGCTGGCCCGGGTCGAACCCGGGTTCCAGCGCCTGGATGCGCGCGAGCAGTGGCGGATGCGTGGCGAACAGGCCGCTGAACCCGACGCCGTCGCCGAACAGCATGTGGCTGACCTCCTCCGCGTCGCCGCGATCGGCGAGCCGCGCCCCCCCGGGCAGTCCGGCGATCTTCTTCAGCGCGCCAGCCAGGCCTGCGGTCTGGCGGGTGAACTGCACCGCCGCCGCGTCGGCCAGCGATTCACGCGTGCGGCTGATCCCGGCCTTGATCATCCGCGCGAAGAACAGCCCGACGTAGCCGATGACGATGGCCACCAGCGCCGCGGCGAGCACCGCGCCCGAGCCGCGCCCGCGACGCCCGCCCGTGCCCAGGTACAGCACCTTCCGCCCGATCAGGCCCAGCATCAGGATGCCGAACAGCAGCCCCATCAGCCGGATGTTCAGGCGCATGTCGCCGTTGAGGATGTGGCTGAACTCGTGCGCGATCACGCCCTGCAGCTCGTCGCGCGTCAGCGTCTCGAGCGCGCCGCGCGTCACGGCGACAACGGAGCTCGAAACGTTCCAGCCGGCGGCGAACGCGTTGATGCCGGCCTCGTGCTCGAGCACGAACAGCGCGGGCATCGGCACGCCGGAGGCGATCGCGATTTCCTCGACGACGTTGCGCAGCCGGCGCAGCGACAGGTCGGTGGTGTCCTCCGGGACCGGCACGCCACCGAGCTGCACGGCCACCGCGTCGCCCCCCGCGCGCAGCGCCGCGTTGCGTTCCCGCTACCCCCGGCCGATCACCGCCCGGGTCGGGCCGCGGGCCCACGCCAGGGTGCCGGCCGACGCCCCGGCGGCGCCGGACTCGCCACGCCCGCCCAGCGCCAGCCACACCGCCGCGTCGACCGCCAGCACGATCCCCAGCACCGCCAGGCCGAACAGGACCAGCAGCCGCGTCGACAGGCGGCGCGCCTGGGCCTGGCGTTCGAAGAAGTTCACCTCAGAACTGGACCTTCGGCGCCGCGCGCACCGCGTCGCGCTGGTCCATCGGGATCTCCAGCAACGCGGCCTGCCGGAACCCGAAGTTGTTCGCGACCAGGCTCGCCGGGAAGACCTCGCGCTTGTTGTTGAAGGCCATCACGCTGTCGTTGTAGGCCTGGCGCGCGAAGGCGACCTTGTTCTCGGTGCTGGCCAGCTCCTCGTTGAGCTGCATCATGTTCTGGCTCGCCTTGAGGTCCGGGTAGGCCTCCACGGTGACCATCAGCCGGCCCAGCGCGCCTTCCAGCGCCGCCTCGCTGCGGCCCAGTTCGGCCATCGCCGCGGGATCGCCCGGCGCCGCCTTCGCGGCGGCCAGCCCGGCCTGCGCGGCGTTGCGGGCGGTGGTCACCGCCTCGAGCGTGCCCCGTTCATGGGCGAGGTAGGCCTTGGCGGTCTCCACCAGGTTCGGGATCAGGTCGAAGCGCCGCTGCAGCTGGACGTCGATCTGGGCGAAGGCGTTCTTGAATGCGTTGCGGGCCGTGACGAGCCCGTTGTAGACGGACACCCCCCAGAAGACGAGGACGGCGGCGAGGGCGATCAGGATCAGCAGGGTGGTCATTTGGCGCGGCCTCCGGGTCGGGTTCCGTGCACACCGTCAAGGTCGACGGGGTGTTCATTGGCCATTATGCAACCCTGTACGCCCGGTTCACCCTGCTGGCGACGCGACCGCTAGAATCGGGTGGCGAGCGAAAAAGAGGATCCCACGATGCCGAGACAGGACAGCCCCAGGCGACACCGCTGGCGGGTGGCCCTGCTCGGCCTGTCGCTGCCGTTCGCGCTCGCGTCCACCGCGCAGCCGACTTCCGTCGACGGGCTGCTCTCCGAGCCGGTGCTGGTGGACGTCACCGATGCGGCGCCCGCGCGCCAGGCACCGGAACTGCCGGCCGACGTGAAGTCGCCCGCCACCGCCGTCGACACCATGCCGCTCGCCAACGACTTCGACGTGCGCGAGTTCGAGGCGATGGCGCAGGCGCTGGTCAAGGGCCAGCGCGTGCCCGGGCTGGCCATGGCGATCGTGCATGACGGGCAGGTGCTCAGCATGCGCGGCTACGGCATCACCGACACCGAGGCGGCGGAACCGGTCGGCGCGCACACGGTGTTCCGGCTCGCGTCTCTGTCGAAGGGCTTCGCCGGCACGATGACCGGGCTGCTGGTCACCGAGGGCACGCTGCGCTGGGACAGCCGCGTCACCGACTTCCTGCCCGGGTTCCGCCTGCACGATCCGGCCGCCACGCGGCGCCTGACCGTCGCCGACCTGCTGAGCCACCGGGTCGGCCTGCCGCACCACGCCTACGACCGCGCCATCGAGGCGAACGCGGACTACCGCGACCTGGTGCGCCGGCTCTACGACACGCCGCTGCGCTGCGACCCGGGCGAGTGCTACGGCTACCAGAACGTCGCCTTCAGCCTGATCGGCGACGTCGTGTTCGCCGCGACGGGCCACTTCTACAGCCAGGCCGTCGAGCGCCGGATCTTCGGTCCGCTCGGCATGAACGACGCGAGCCTCGGGCTCGAAGGCATCGAGGCGAGCCCGAGCTGGGCGCGCCCGCACGTGCGCACGCGCGGCGGCTGGGCCTCGGTGCGACCGAAGCCGACCTATTACCGGCTCGCGCCGGCGGCCGGTGTCAACGCGAGCGCCTCCGACATGGCGCAGTGGCTGCTCGCACAGGGCGGCCACCGGCCGGACGTGCTGCCCGAGCCGTTGCTCGCGACCCTGCACGAGCCGCTGGTGTCGACCCCCTCGGAGACACGCTCCTCGTCGTGGCGGCGCGCGCGCGTCGACTCGGCGGGCTACGGCCTGGGCTTCCGCGTCTACGAATACGCCGGGCAACGCCTCGTCTACCACGCCGGCGCGGTGCAGGGGTATCGCGGGATGATCGCGTTGCTGCCGCAGCGCGACCTGGGCGTGGCGATCCTGTGGAACGGCGAGAGCAGCCTCCCGACGGGCCTGCTGCCGACGATCCTCGACCGGGCCATCGGCCTGTCGCAGCACCAGTGGCTGGCGGCGAACGTCGTGGACGATGCCCGCGTCGCCTACCAGGCGGGCCTGCCCGCCGGCCGCGGCGTGAGCCACTACGAGGACGTGCCGGCACTGCTGCGCCGCCTGCCCGGCAGCGACTCGACCACGGCGACCGCGGCCCCCTTCTAGCGTCGCCGCACCCGCGAAAAAAAACTCCCCCCCGCCTGGGCGCGGGGAGGAGTTCGATTACGGTCTTCTCGGGGTGTTTTCTTAGATCATCGGCGTCGGCAATGCCGGCATGGTCACCGGGGCCGACTTCTTGCTGGCGCGACGCGCCGGGCGCTTGGCGGCCTTTCGGGCCGGGCGCTTGGCAGCCTTCTTCGAGGCCTTTTTCGCAGGACGCTTGGCGGCCTTGCGGGCCGGACGCTTCGCTGCCTTCTTCGCGGCGGTCTTGCGGGTCGACTTGCGCGCGGTCTTCTTGGCCGCGGACTTGCGGGTCGACTTGCGGGCCGCCTTCTTCGCCGTCTTGCGCGCGGGGCGCTTGGCGGCCGACTTGCGGGTCGACTTGCGCGCGGTCTTCTTGGCCGCGGACTTGCGGGTCGACTTGCGAGCCGTCTTCTTCGCCGTCTTGCGCGCGGGGCGCTTGGCGGCCGACTTGCGGGTCGTCTTGCGCGCGGTCTTCTTGGCCGCGGACTTGCGGGTCGACTTGCGCGCGGTCTTCCTGGCGGCGGACTTGCGTGCCGTCTTCTTCGCCGCCGGTTTGCGCGCGGCCTTCTTCGTCGCCTTCTTGGCGGACTTCTTCGCAGCTTTCTTCATGGCCATGGGATGGCTCCTCGTCAGTGGACTAGCTGGAGTGGCTTACTGCCCAGGTCGAAGCATCGCCGCGGGAGTCGGACCCGCGGCCAACCGCCGGAGCGCGGTGCGCGCCGGTACGGATTCGGGGACCCGCGCGCGGCCGGTCCGGGCGGCGCGGGCAACAAAAAACCCGCGGCGCCGTGCGTCGCGGGTCGTGTGTGTCGGGGTGCGTTGCGTTTTTTCGAGGGAGACGAGTCCTGAGTCCACCGTTGTGACTGTCCGGGCGGATGGCTGCGATGTGACTCGTGTTGTCTCGATGGCTCGGCTCACTCGTTTCCGCAGTCGGGCTGCTCGGGCGAAACCTAATCACGGTTTTTTCCACTGTCAACAACCCCTTGCGCCGTTCCGGCGTCCGTGGTTGCCGCCCGGGGACGTGGCGGAGACGCGACGGGAGCGCGGCGTCGCGTCGCCCGATGCCGCGATGCATCGCGATCGCGTGCCACGACACGCCAGGAACAAGGCGTGGCGCGGGTTCCAGCCGCATGGTCAATTTTTGTCCAGCACGTTTTCGCGGTGCCGGGAATGCACCGGAAGCTGCATCCGGGCGCGCCGCACGGGCCCGGGACGCCCGTCGGGCGCGCGCCGCCCCGGACGCCTGCTGACGCGTCGCACAACCCGATTTGCGCGAAAGTGCGCGGGTCCGGGCGACCATGCCCTCCGGCGCGCCCAACAAAAAACCCGCGCCGTCTGGCGCGGGTTCCGGTGCGACCGGGTCGCGACGCGACGTCAGTCGGCGTCCTCGACCAGCTCCGCGTAGTCGTCCGGTTCGAGCAGTTCCTTGAGCTGTTCCGGCTCCTCGATCTCGAGCACGAACAGCCACCCGTCGCCGTAGGCATCCTCGTTGATCGTCTCGGGCTTGTCCGCGAGCGCGCCGTTGACTTCCACGACCGTCCCCGAGACGGGGGCATAGACATCGGACGCCGCCTTGACCGACTCGACCACGGCGCATGCGTTGCCGGCCTCGACGCGGTCGCCCACGTTCGGCAACTCGACGTACACCAGGTCGCCCAGCAGGCCCTGCGCGTGGTCCGAGATCCCGATGGTGACCTTGCCGTCGCCTTCCATGCGGGCCCACTCATGGGACTTCAGGAACTTCAGGTCGCCGGGGATCTCGCTCATGTCGTTGCTCCGTGGTGCCTTCGCGTTGGCCGGCGCGGCGCCGGCGGGGGATGGGCCGGTAGTGTAATCAGATGCCCGGCTGCGCGTTGCCTTCGCGCACGAACGGGAACTTCGCCACGCGCACGGGCAGCGCGCGGCCCCGGATCTCGACATGGACGTCGCCCGGATCGCCGGCCGGCACCCGTGCCAGCGCGATCGCCTTGCCCAGCGTCGGCGAGAACGTCCCGGACAGGACCTCGCCGTTGCCGTTCGCGGTCGTGACGACCTGCCCGTGGCGCAGCACGCCCTTCCCGTCGAGCACCAGCCCGACCAGCTGGCGCGGGACGCCCGCCGAGCGCTGCGCCTCCAGCGCGGCGCGGCCGATGAAGTCGCGGCCCTCGTCGAACGCCACCGTCCAGGCCAGCCCGGACTCGAGCGGCGTGGTGGCCTCGTCCATGTCCTGGCCGTACAGGTTCATGCCGGCCTCCAGGCGCAGCGTGTCGCGCGCACCGAGGCCCGCCGGCTTCACCCCGGCGTCGAGCAGGGCCTGCCACAGCGCCGCGACGCGGTCCGCCGGCACCACCAGTTCGAACCCGTCCTCGCCGGTGTAGCCGGTGCGGGCGATGAACAGCGGCGTGCCGTCGCGTGCCGGCAGCGTGGCCGCCGAGAAGCGCGCGAGCTTGCCCGCCCGGGCCGCCGCATCGCCGTCGAGCAGGCCGATCACGCGGTCGCGCGCGGTCGGGCCCTGCACCGCCACGATCGCCAGGTCCTCGCGCTCGCGCACCTCGATGCCAGCGGGGGCCTGCGCGCGGATCCACGCCAGGTCCTTCTCCCGGGTGGCCGCGTTGACGACCAGGCGGTAATGCGCGTCGTCGAGCCAGTAGATGATCAGGTCGTCGATGACCCCGCCGCGCTCGTCGAGCATGCAGGTGTACAGCGCCTTGCCCGGCGCCTTGAGCTTGTCGACCGAGTTGGCCACGAGCCGGCGCAGGAACCCGCGGACGTCGTCGCCATGCAGGTCCACCACGGTCATGTGGCTCACGTCGAACATGCCCGCGTCGCGACGCACCTGGTGGTGCTCGTCGACCTGCGACCCGTAGTGCAGCGGCATGTCCCAGCCGCCGAAGTCCACCATCCTGGCTCCGAGCGCGCGGTGGGCGTCGTTGAGGGGCGTCTTGCGGGTCATGGCCGGCGTTCCTTGGGGAGAGCCGGCCATTGTAGTCAGCGCGTCAGGCGACCGGCTCCACCCGCACCGCCCCGCCGTCGGCGGCGAGCACGCGCACGCGCGTCCCCGCCGGCAGGTCCGGGCCGTGCGCGGTCCAGAAGGCGTCGCCGATCTTCACCCGGCCGCGCCCGTCCACGATCGCGGATTCGAGCACGTGCACCTGGCCGACCAGCTGCGCGCCCCGCCGGTTGAGCAGCGGGCGGTCGCTCACGTCCCGCAGGTGCCCGCGCCGCAGCTTCCAGCCGACGAGCACCGACAGCAGCGCGAGGACAGCGAACAGCATCCACTGCGCGGCCAGCGGCACCGGCACCATCAGCGAGATCAGCCCGGTGCCGGCCGCCGCCAGCCCCAGCCACAGCATGAATGCGCCGGGCGCCAGCGCCTCCGCCGCGAACAGCGCGAACGCCAGCCCCCACCAGAACCAAGGCGACGCGAGCATCGCGTCCATGTCAGCCCTTGTCCTTCACGGACTTCGCCAGTTCGGCGATGCCGGCCAGCGACCCGAGCACGCCGGTCGCCTCCATCGGCAGCATCAGCAGCTTCTGGTTCGGCGAGCCGGCGAACTCCTTCAGCGCTTCGACGTACTTCTGCGCGACGAAGTAGTTGATCGCCTGCACGTCGCCCCTGGCGATCGCCTCCGACACCATCTGCGTGGCCTTGGCTTCCGCCTCGGCCAGGCGCTCGCGCGCCTCGGCCTCGCGGAACGCCGCCTCGCGCTCGCCCTCGGCGTCGAGGATCGTGGACTGCTTCTCGCCCTCCGCCTTGAGGATCGCCGCCTGGCGGAAGCCCTCGGCCTCCAGGATGTTGGCGCGCTTCTCGCGCTCGGCCTTCATCTGCCGCGCCATCGCCTCGACCAGGTCGCGCGGCGGCGCGATGTCCTTGAGCTCGATGCGGTTGACCTTGATGCCCCAGGGATGGGTCGCCTGGTCGACCGCCACCAGCACCTTGGCGTTGATCTCGTCGCGCTTGGACAGCGACTCGTCCAGGTCCATCGAGCCGATCGCGGTACGGATGTTGGTCATCACCAGGTTGAGGATCGCGATCTCCAGGGTGGCGACCTCGTAGGCCGCCTTGGCCGCGTCGAGCACCTGGAAGAACACGATGCCGTCGACCTTGACCACCGCGTTGTCCTTGGTGATCACGTCCTGCGACGGAACCTCGAGCACCTGCTCCATCATGTTGACCTTGCGGCCGATGCCATAGA
>CAMLHR010000034.1 GCA_946479915.1 uncultured Lysobacter sp. | reverse complement strand
CGACTTCGGCGACGAGATCTGCCAATGACACGGATTCTTCCATTGCCGCCTAACGGCAGAGTTAAGGGGTGCCGCGAAGCGGCATCCCCTTGAACGAGTTGTTAGACGCTAGCTGGGACGCTGCAGACCGAATGGCCTGAGCCCATGCAGCGCGCCCGAACAGCACGAACCGATGCTCGCCGGCCGCTGACGCTACGGCGAGCGAGTTGGGTACGAGGGGTACGATCCCTAAGAACTTGGTCCAGCAAGGGCTAACGGACTGGACGTTGGACAAGTCGACCTCCGTTGTGCCCGTCTGGACATTGAAGCGGTGCGACGAGAAGACCAGCCGCGAGTCCGTGAGAAATAGGCGACCTCCAACCGTCTCCAGGCCGCGCTGCAGGTTGGCTGCGCCTTCTTTGAACAGCTTTTCGTCTGGACGGAGTTCAATTTTCATAGCGTCTAACTACTAGTGGACCCCGGAAAGGGATCTAGTCCCCCCGAGTCTGCGTCCCGCTGCCCGACCGGTCAAACGGGAGTTTCCGACCACCTTCAACCACTTGCGCCGATAGCCCGACCCCTGGGCCCCAGGGGATTGTGGGCGTGTTGGAGGGCAGGGAGGCCCCGTCATGTCGTATGGCGGCGACGAGACCCCGGTAACGGGGTCGGGGGAATGGCCGGAGCGGCCGAAGCTGTTGGCGGAAGTTCGCGCGCGTTTGCGGGTGAAGCACTACAGCATGCGGACGGAACAGGCATACCTGTACTGGATTCGCCGGTATATCCGGGCGACGGGGCGCAGGCATCCGCGCGAACTTGACGGGAAGGCCGTGACGGCCTTCCTGTCGCAGCTGGCGACGCGGGACCGGGTGGCGGCCAGCACGCAGAACCAGGCGCTGTCGGCGCTGCTGTTCCTGTATCGAGAGGTCCTCGCGATCAAGTTGCCGAGGCTGGAGGACGTGGTCCGCGCGAAGCGACCGCGGCGGTTGCCGGTGGTGCTGGCGAAGGGCGAGGTGGCGCGGTTGCTGCGGGAGCTGGCGGGGCGCGAATGGCTGATGGGGAGCCTGCTGTACGGCAGCGGGTTGCGGCTGATGGAGTGCCTGCGGTTGCGGATCAAGGACGTGGACTTCGCGCGCAACGAAATCACGGTGCGCAACGGCAAGGGTGGGAAGGACCGCAAGACGGTGCTGCCGGCGAGCCTGCGCGATGCGTTGCTGCGGCAGGTGGACGCATCGCGCGTGACCCACGGTCATGACCTGGACGCGGGCTTCGGGGAGGTGTCGCTGCCGCATGCGCTGGCGCGGAAGTACCCGAACGCACCGCGGGAGTTCGCCTGGCAGTTCCTGTTCCCGGCCGCGCGGCGCGGGGTGGATCCGCGGGACGGGCGGGAGAAGCGCCACCACATCGACGAGAAGGTACTGCAGCGGTCGGTCGCGCTGGCGGCGAGGCGTGCCGGGATCGACAAGCCGGTGACGCCGCACGTGTTGCGCCATTCGTTCGCCACGCATCTGCTCGAGGCCGGGCAGGACATCCGGACCGTGCAGGAACTGCTGGGCCACAAGGACGTGGCGACGACCCAGGTGTATACGCATGTGCTCAACCGCGGCGCGGGCGGCGTGCTCAGTCCGCTGGATCGCTGATGGCGACGTCCGCCTGGGAGGCGCCGCCGTTCGGCTGGGGCACCGGGGCCTCGCTGGTTGCGGGGATCCTGGCCTGCCTGTGCCTGCCGGAACTGCCGCCATGGCCGGTGCTGGCGCTCGCGGTGGGGCTGGGGCTCCGCGGCTGGATCCACGGCCGGGCGTGGGGCCGCCTGGCCGGCGTGGCGCTGCTGGGCATCGGCCTGTGCGGGTTGCATGCGGCGGTCACGCTGTCGCGGCAGTTGCCGCCTGCGTTCGAGCGCGCCGAGGTGGCCATCGCCGGCAAGGTCGTGGACTTGCCGCGACACGAGCCGGGCCGCACGGCGTTCCGGTTCCGGGTCGACGACGACGGCACCCAGCCGCGGCACCTGCGGGGTCGCCTGCTCCAGCTCGCCTGGTACGACGAGCGCGGCCAATGCCCTGATCCGCGACGTCGGACGATCGAACCCGGCAGCCGCTGGGAATTCACGGCACGCCTGCGCGCGCCCCGCGGCCTGCGCAATCCGGGGGGTTCCGACAGCGAGAAGCAGGCGCTGGCGTATCGCGTCGCGGCGGACGGCTACCTGCGCGAGACGGAGACGGCAAGGCGCACGGCGCCGCCGGGCGGCATCGACGCGTGGCGCGCGCGGGCCTCTGCGCGGATCGCGGCCACGGTCCCGCACGAGGCGTCGCGGTTCGTGCGTGCGCTCGCGCTCGGCGACACGCGCGCGCTCGACCTCCACGACTGGGAGGTGCTGCGCAGCAACGGCCTGACCCACCTCATCGCGATCTCCGGCTTCCACGTTGGCCTGGTCGGCGGCTTCTTCGCGTTGCTCGCGGCCGGCACGTGGCGCATGTTGCCGCGGCTGGGGCGCCACCTGCCGCGACAGCACGCGGCCGGCATCGCGGCGTTGCTCGGGGCCGCCGGCTATACCGCCGTCGCCGGGCTCGCGCTCCCCACCATCCGCACGACCCTGATGATCGCGGTGATCGTGGGCGTGCGCCTGGCGAGGCGTGCGCACGGCATGGCCGATGCGCTGGGCCTGGCGGCGATCGCGATCGGGCTGGCCGATCCGCTGGCGCTGCTCACGCCGGGCTTCTGGCTGAGCTTCGGCGGCGTGGCCTGGCTGCTCTGGTGCCTGCCTCCCGGCAGCGAGCGCAATCCGCTGCATGGCCTGGTCAGCGCGCAGGCAGTCGCGACGCTCGGGCTGCTCCCGTTGACCGTCGTGCTGTTCGGGCAGGCCTCGCTCACCGGTCCGGTCGCGAACCTGGTCGCCGTGCCGTGGTGGAGCCTGGTGGTCGTGACGCTGGCGCTGGCCGGGACGGGCCTGGAATCCTTGCTGCCTGGCGCCGGCACCTGGGCCTGGCACGGGGCGGCCGTCGCCTTCGCCTGGAGCTGGCCGGGGTTCACCTGGCTGCACGACAGCGGCCTCGCCCTCTGGTGGCTGCCGGAGGCGCGCTGGTACGCGCTGCCGCTCGCGCTGTTCGCCGCGTTCTGGCTGCTGCTGCCACGCGGCGTGCCCGGCAAGCCGCTGGCGTTGCTGCTGTGGCTGCCCCTGCTCTGGCCGTCGCGCGAGCTGCCGCGGCCCGCGGAGGTCGAACTGGTCATGCTGGACGTGGGGCAGGGCCTGTCGGTCCTGGTGCGCACGGCGGACCACGCGCTGCTCTACGACATGGGCCCGGCACTGCCCGGCGGGTTCGACGCGGGCGCGCGGGTGGTGGTGCCGGCGCTGCACGCGCTGGGCGTGCGGCGGCTCGACGCGGCGGTGGTCAGCCATGGCGACAACGACCACGCCGGCGGGTGGCCCTCGGTCCGGACGGCGTTCCCCGCGCCGGCCTACGCGCCGGAAGGCTCGCCGGTACCGGGCGAGTTCGCCTGCGTGGCCGGCCATGCCTGGCAGTGGGATGGCGTGCGCTTCCGGTTCCTGCACCCGACGCCGTTCTTTCCCTACTTCGGCAACGAGGCCAGCTGCGTGCTGCGCATCGCGTCGCCGCACGGCGTGGTCCTGCTGACCGGCGACATCGGCGACGTCGTCGAGCGCACGATCCTGCGCCGCGCGTCGGGGGCCGTCCGCGCCGACGTGGTGCAGGTGGCGCACCACGGCAGCCGACATTCCTCGGACTGGGACTTCGTGCACGCCACCGGGGCGACGCACGCGCTGGTGTCGGCCGGCGCCGACAGTCGCTTCGACCATCCCAGCCCGCTGATCGTGGAGCGCTGGACGGACGCGGGCGCGCGGCTGTCGAACACGGCCCTGGGCGGGGCGCTGCGGGTGCGCATCGATCGGCGGGGAATCCAGGTCGAGGGGCGCCGCGCGGCGGATCGCCGATTGTGGGACGCGGTGCGCCAGCGCGCCCGCTGAGGCCGCGCGGGGCTGGGCTATCCTGTCCGCCGACGGAATGCAGGGCCCCCGGGCCGGAGGTTGGAGCGTGCTGGAACTGGTCCTGGCGGGCGGGTGGCCGATGATCCCGTTGCTGCTGTTGTCGGCGCTCGCGCTGGCGATCATCGTGGAGCGCTTCTGGTCCCTGCGCCGCAAGACCGTCCTGCCGCCCGGGCTGGGCGAGGAGGTCCGGGCCTGGGCGGTCCACGGGCGGCTCGACCCCAACCACATCCAGTCGCTGCGCCAGACCTCGCCGCTGGGCGAACTGCTGGCCGCGGCACTGGACATGCGCCACCGCCCGCGCGAACAGATCCGCGAGCGGGTCGAGGATGTCGGCCGCCACCTGGTCCACCGCATGGAGCGCTACCTCAACGCGCTGGGCACGATCGCCGCCGCGGGCCCGCTGCTCGGGCTGTTCGGCACCGTGGTCGGCATGATCCAGATGTTCCTCGGGATCCTCGAATACGGCGTGGGCGACGTGAACGAGCTGGCCGGCGGCATCGGCAAGGCGCTGGTGTGCACGGCCACCGGCATGATCGTCGCGATCCCGGCGCTGGCGTTCCACCGCTACTTCCGCGCGCGCATCGGCACGTACATCGTGGACATGGAGCACGAGGCGATCCAGCTCATGGACGCGCTGGACCCGCGCGGCCCCTGACCGATGCGCATCCGCGACCATCGCGCGTACGACGAGCCGGACATCAACCTGGTCCCGCTCATCGACGTCATCCTGGTGCTGATCATCTTCTTCGTGGTCACCACCACGTTCGACGCGCGTTCGATGCTCAAGCTCGAGCTGCCGCAGGCCACCGGCGAGCCGGCGTCCACCGACACCAACGCGCTGGTCCTGCTGGTCAACGCCGACGGCCGCTATTTCGTGCACGACCGCGAGGTGCTGCGCACGGACGCGGACGCGCTGCGCCAGGTGCTGGTGGAAGTGGCCGGCGAGGACCGCGACCGCCCGGTCCTGCTGCGGGCCGACGCGCGCACCCCGCACCAGGCCGTGGTGACCGCGCTCGACGCGGTGGGCCAGCTCGGATTCCGCCACGTGTCCATCGCGACCGCGCCGGAGCCAGGCGCCACCGGCGCGGCGGAGGCGCCATGACCGCGCAGGCGCCCGCCTGGCCGACGTACCGCAGGCTGCTCGGCCACGCGATGCGCTACTGGCCGCTGCTGGCCGTCGCGACCGTCGCGATGGTGGTCGAGGGCCTGGCCGGCGGCTACTTCATCAAGCTGATGGAGCCGCTCGTCAACGACGGCTTCGTGGATCCCAAGCCCGGCGAGGCGGTGCGCCTGCCGCTGGTCATCATCGGCCTGTTCCTGCTGCGCGGCGTGGCCACGTTCGTCACCGACTACGGCATGGCGCGCGCCGGCCGCAGCGTGGTGCGCGACCTGCGCGAGCGCATCCTGGGCAAGTACCTGCGCCTGCCCAGCAGCCGCTTCGACACCGAGTCGGTGCCGGGCATGGTCAGCCGCCTGAACTTCGACACCGAGCAGGTCACCGAGGCGAGCGCCAACGCGCTCAAGATCCTGGTGACCGATTCGATCGTCGTGCTCTTCCTGCTGGGCGTGATGCTCACCACGTCGGTCAAGGTGACAATCGCGATGCTGGTGATCGCGCCGCTCATCGGCGCCATCGTCTGGTACGTGGGCGGACGCTACCGCCGGATCAGCCGCAACGTGCAGGACGGCATGGCGGAGATGGCGCAGGCTGCGGAGCAGTCGCTGGCGGCGCAGCAGGACGTCAAGGTGCATGGCGCGCAGGGATTCGAGGGCGAGCGCTACTCGCGCATCGCCAACCGCATCCTCCGGCTGAACCTGAAGATCGACGCGACCAAGGCGTCCGCCTCGGCGATGGTGCAGATCCTGGCGGCCTTCGCGCTGGCGGCGATCGTGTGGATCGCCGCGCGCGAGGCACTGGACGGCGACCTCAATGCAGGCCAGTTCGTGGCGTTGATGACGGCGATGATGGGCATCATCCCCTCGCTGCGCCGGATCACGGGCGTGCAGGGCGCCATCTCGCGCGGCGTGTCGGCGGCCGAGCGGATCTTCGCGGTCCTCGACAGCGCCGAGGAACGGGACACCGGGACCGTCGCCCTGGCGCGCGCGCGCGGCGAGCTGGTCTTCGAGCACGTGTCCCTGCAGTACCAGGGCAAGGACGCGGCGGCGCTGCGCGACATCAGCTTCGTGGCCCGGCCCGGCTCGGTGACGGCGATCGTGGGCCGCTCCGGCAGCGGCAAGACCAGCCTGGCGCGGCTGGTGCCGCGCTTCTACGAACCCAGCGCCGGCCGGATCACGCTCGACGGGGTGCCGTTGTCCGACTACCGGCTGGCGGACCTGCGCCGCCAGGTGGCGCTGGTGGGGCAGCGGGTGATGCTGTTCGACGACACCGTGGCGGCCAACATCGCCTACGCGACCGAGGCCGACGAGGGGCTGCTGCGCAAGGCGGCCGAGGCGGCCAATGCGTGGGAGTTCATCGCGCGGCTGCCGCAGGGCCTGGACACGCCCATCGGCGAGAACGGCGCGCTGCTCTCGGGCGGCCAGCGCCAGCGCCTGGCGATCGCGCGCGCGATCCTGCGCGACGCGCCGGTGCTGCTGCTGGACGAGGCGACCGCCGCGCTGGACAACGAATCCGAGCGGCTGGTGCAGGACGCGCTGGCGCACCTGATGCCGGACCGCACCACGCTGGTGATCGCGCACCGCCTGTCGACCATCGAGCACGCCGACCAGGTGCTGGTGCTCGAGCAGGGCGAACTGGTGGAGCAGGGGACCCACGCCGAATTGCTGGCGCGCGGCGGGCTGTACACCCGCCTGCACCAGATGCAGTTCCGCGACGCATGAGCCGACGCCCCTTTCAGCCCCCCGCGCACTGGTACGGCGATGCGCCGGTGCCGCTGTCGGCGCGCGTGCTCGCGCTGCTGTACGGCGCGCTGTCGGGCCTGCGCCGCTGGCTGTACCGGCGCGGCGTGCGGCGCACGCACCGGGTGGAGGTGGCCGGCGTCGTGGTCGACAACATCACCCCGGGAGGCACCCGCAAGACGCCCTTCGCCATCGCGCTGGTACGCCGGCTGCGCATGGCCGGCTACCGGCCCGGCGTGGCCAGCCGCGGCCACGGCCGGCGCGACGAACGCAGGCCGCGCTGGGTCGAGGCGGGCGACGATGCCGCGCTGACCGGCGACGAGCCGCTGCTGGTCGCGATGCAGACCGGGGTGAAGGTGCGGGTGGACCGCGACCGGGTGGCGGCGGCGCGCGCGCTGGCAGCGGCCGGCTGCGACGTGGTCGTCTGCGACGACGGCCTGCAGCACTACCGCCTGGCGCGCGACGTGGAGGTCGAGCTGATCGACGGCCGGCGTCGCTACGGCAACGGGCAGTTGCTGCCGGCCGGCCCGCTGCGCGAGCCGGCGGCGCGCGGCCGCGAATGCCACTTCCGCGTGGTGAACCTCGCCGGGGGCGAGGCGGCGACGGTCGCCCATCCGGCCGAGGCGGGGTTCGGTGAATGGCCGATGCGCCTGCGTGCCGGCGAGGCCCGCCCGCTGCTGCCCGGCCGCTCGCGTCCGCTGGCCGACTTCGCCGGGCAGCGGGTGCACGCGGTTGCCGGCATCGGCCACCCGCAGCGCTTCTTCACGATGCTGCGCGAGGCCGGCATCGCGGTGGTGCCGCACGCCTTCCCGGACCATCACGCCTACGTCGCCGCAGACTTCGAGTTCGGCAGCGACCTGCCGGTGCTGATGACCGAGAAGGACGCGGTGAAGTGCCAGCCGTTCGCGGGCGAGCGCTTCTACGCGGTGCCGGTGGAGGCCGAGTTGCCCGAAGCCCTGTGGATCGCGCTGCTCGACCAGTTACGCTGACGCCATGTCGCAGGACTTCATCGTCGCCATCCCCGCGCGCCACGACGCCAGCCGGCTGCCGGGCAAGCCCCTGCGGCCGCTCGCCGGCGAGCCGCTGGTGCTGCATGTCGCGCGTCGCGCACTGGCCGCCGGCGCGCGCGAGGCCTGGGTCGCGACGGACGACGAACGCATCGCCGCGGCGCTCGAGGGCAGCGGCGTGCGCGTCGCGATGACCGCGCGCACGCACGCATCCGGGACCGACCGCCTGGCCGAGTGCGCGCGCCTCGCCGGCTGGGCCGACGACACGATCGTGGTGAACCTGCAGGGCGACGAGCCGTTCGCGCCGGTCGCGGGCATCCGCGCCGTCGCCGGCGCGCTCGCCGCCAGCGGCGCCGAAATGGCCACGCTCGCCGCGCCCATCGACGACGTCGACACGATGTTCGATCCCAACGCCGTCAAGGTCGTCCGCGACGCCGACGGATTCGCCCTCTACTTCAGCCGCGCCCCCATCCCCTGGCACCGCGACCAGTTCACCAAGGGATCCCCCACCCCCACTGTAGGAGCCGCTTCAGCGGCGACAACTCCGTCCACCGCCCTCCGCCACATCGGCATCTACGCCTACCGCGTCGGCTTCCTCCGCCGCTTCGCCGCCATGCCGCCCGGCCGCCTCGAAACCATCGAGTCGCTGGAACAGCTGCGCGCGCTCGAGGCGGGCGTGCGCATCGCGGTCGAGCTCACCCCCGAGCCGTTCCCGCCCGGCGTGGACACCCCGGAGGACCTGGCGCGCGCCGAGGCGCGCATCGCCGCCGGCCATGGCTGATCCCGACACCCACGCGCCTGTCTGCCTGCTGCTGGTCTGCCTCGGCAACATCTGCCGCTCGCCGATGGCCGAGGGCATCCTGCGCGCACGCATCGCGGCCTCGCCGCTGGCCGGGCGGGTCGAGCTCGACTCCGCCGGCACC
>CAMLHR010000033.1 GCA_946479915.1 uncultured Lysobacter sp. | reverse complement strand
CGGCGATGGACGTGCTGGCCCCGGGCATCGGCGAGATCATCGGTGGCTCGCAGCGGGAGGAGCGCCTGGAGATGCTCGACACGCGCATCGCCCAGTTCGGGCTCGACCCCGCGCACTACGAGTGGTACCGCGACCTGCGCCGCTACGGCACGGTGCCGCACGCCGGCTTCGGCCTCGGCTTCGAGCGGCTGGTGGTCTACGTCTGCGGGCTGTCCAACATCCGCGACGCGATCCCCTACCCGCGCGCGCCCGGCAGCGCCGAATACTGATGTTGCCCGGCGCCTGATGCTGCTCTTCCTCGCCCTCTTCAGCCTGGCCCTGGCCATCGCCGGCGCGACGGCGTTCGTGATCTTCTGGCCGCTGGCGCTGGTGCACATCCGCGACCGGCACCCTGCGCTGCAGGCACGGCTCGGCAGCGGGGCGTTCCTGCGCCCGTCGGCGCTGGGCTGGCTGCTCACCGGCGGCTATCGCGCCACCGGCGACACCAACCTGAGCGGACTCGCGACGCCGGCCCGGATCTCGCTCTGGACGATCATCGGCGGCCTGGTGCTCGCCGGGATCCTCTGGCTGGTGGCGGTCGTGTCGGGGGCGGCATGAGCGACGGCGCCGACCTCCGCACGGAGTGGTGGCTGGCCACGCTCGGCCGCACGCTGGTCTGGGCGCGCCTGCGGGTGCGCGAGGCCGGCACGGCCGAGGTGTTCGACTCCGACGGCAACACGCTCGCGTACGACAGCGAGGACAGCGCGCGCGCCGCGTTGATGGACGCCGAGTTCGTCGCGTTCGACGGCCTGGACGAGGACGACGCGCTGGCCCGCGGCTTCAGCCTGGACGAGGTGTCGCCGCCGCGCGCGCGCGACGACGAGGCGCTGCGCCACCGCATGTTCCAGTCGCTCGGGGAGCGGGGCTGATGGACCTCGGGCTGCGCGGGCGGCATGCGCTGGTGTGCGGCGGCTCCGAAGGCATCGGCCGCGCCGCCGCGCACGAGCTGGCGCTGCTCGGCGCGGACGTCACGGTCCTGGCGCGGCGCGCCGACGTGCTGGCGCGCGTCGCCGGCGAGCTGCCGCACGAGGGCGCCCAATGCCACGGCTTCGTCGCGGCCGACGTCTCGGCGCACGACACCCTGCGCGCGAAGGTCGAAGCGCTCGTCGCCGCGCGCCCCGTGCACATCCTGGTGAACAACACCGGCGGGCCGCCGGGCGGCCCGGCTCACGCGGCCGACGCCGCCGCGTACCTGGACGCGTTCCAGCGCCACCTGCTCGCCAGCCACCTGCTGGTGCAGGCGGTGCTGCCGGGCATGCGCACGGACGCCTGGGGCCGCATCGTCAACGTGATCTCCACGTCGGTGCGCGAGCCGATCCCGAACCTGGGCGTGTCCAACACCATCCGCGGCGCCGTCGCGAGCTGGGCGAAGACGCTGTCGCGCGAACTCGCCGCGCTGGGCATCACCGTGAACAACGTGCTGCCCGGCTACACCGAAACCGGGCGCATCGAGCAGATCCTGCGCGACCGCGCGGCGGCGACCGGCCAGACCGAGGACGCCATCGCGGACGGCATGCGCAAGGGGGTGCCCGCCGGCCGGTTCGCGAAGCCGGCGGAGATCGCGGCCGCGATCGCGTTCCTGTGCACGCCCGCCGCCGCCTACGTCAACGGCGTCAGCCTGGCCGTGGACGGCGGCCGCATGCAGTCGATCTGACGCACCTCCACGGCCGCGCGCGATAAGCTTCGCGGATGCGCCTGGCCCACTGGATCGACGGCAAGCCCACGGACGCGGCCAGTGGCCGATGGCGGGAGGTGTTCGACCCGGCGCGCGGCGAAGCCTACGCGGAAGTCGCCGACGGCGACGCACGGGACGTCGAGCGGGCCGTCGCCGCCGCCCGCCGCGCCTTCCCCGCGTGGTCGTCGCTGCCGAACGACGAACGCGCCCGCTGGCTGGAGCAGCTCGCGTCCGCGCTGGAGGCCCGGCTCGACGATTTCGCGCATGCCGAGGCGCGCGACGGCGGCAAGCCGATCCGGCTCGCGCGCCAGGCCGAGATCCCGCGCGCCGTCGCCAACCTGCGGTTCTACGGCCACGCGGCCACCCAGTTCGCGAGCGAGTCGCACCACGGCCAGGCCGGGCTGAACTACACGCTGCGCCAGCCGCTCGGCGTGGTCGCCACGATCTCGCCGTGGAACCTGCCGCTCTACCTGTTCACCTGGAAGGTCGCGCCGGCGCTCGCCGCGGGCAACACCGTGGTCGCCAAGCCGTCCGAGGTCACGCCCGTGACCGCGACGATGCTGGGCGAACTCGCCGCCGAGGTCGGCCTGCCGGCTGGCGTGCTCAACATCGTGCACGGCGCGGGCCCGGAGGTCGGTGAACCGCTGGTCGCGCACGCCGGCACGCGCGCCGTCTCGTTCACGGGCAGCACCGCGGTGGGCCGGCGCATCGCCGGCATCGCCGCGCCGATGCTCAAGAAGGTCTCGCTGGAACTCGGCGGCAAGAACCCGACGCTGGTGTTCGCCGACGGCGACTGGCGCGCGGAGCTGGACACGATCGTGCGCTCCGCGTTCCAGAACAGCGGGCAGATCTGCCTGTGCGGGTCCCGCATCCTCGTCGAGCGCGCGGTGTACGCGGAGTTCCGTGACGCGTTCGTCGAGCGGGCCCTGACGCTGCGCGTGGGCGATCCGATGGACGACGACGCGCAGCTCGGGCCGCTGGTGTCGCAGGCGCACTTCGACAAGGTGGTCGCCGCGATCGCGCGCGTGCGCGACGAGGGAGGCAAGGTGCTCTGCGGCGGCCGGGCGCTCGGGCGCCCGGGCTGGTTCGTCGCCCCCACGGTCGTGGAAGGGCTCGGGCCGGACTGCACCAGCAACCGCGAGGAGATCTTCGGGCCGGTCGCCACGCTGCAGCCGTTCGACGACGACGCACAGGCGCTCGCGCTGGCGAACGCCTGCGACTACGGCCTGTCGGCATCGGTGTGGACCCGCGACCTGGAACGCGCGCACCGCCTGGCCGCCCGGCTCCACGCGGGCATGGTCTGGATCAACACCTGGCTGATGCGCGACCTGCGCACGCCGTTCGGCGGCATGGGCGCGTCGGGCCTCGGCCGCGAGGGCGGCATGGAGGCGATGCGGTTCTTCACCGAGCCCCGCAACGTCGGGATCTTCCTTCCACCTGGCCGACGGGGCTGACATGCCGCATTCCCTTTCCATGCTGATCGAGCGAAACCGCGAGTGGGCCGCGCGGATCCAGGCGGAGGACCCGGGGTTCTTCGAGCGGCTCTCCCGGCAGCAGGCGCCGGAATACCTGTGGATCGGCTGCTCGGACTCGCGCGTGCCGGCCAACCAGATCATCGACATGGCGCCGGGCGAGGTGTTCGTCCACCGCAACATCGCGAACGTGGTCGTGCACACCGACCTCAACTGCCTGTCGACCATCCAGTTCTCGGTGGACGTGCTGAAGGTCAAGCACATCATCGTGGTCGGCCACTACGGCTGCGGCGGCGTGCACGCCGCGCTGCACCGCAGCCGCCTGGGGCTGGCGGACAACTGGATCCGCCACGTCGGCGACGTCGCCGACAAGCACGCCGACGCCCTGCGCGGCTTCAAGGACGACGAGCTGCGCCACGACCGGCTGTGCGAGCTCAACGTGCTCGAGCAGGTGGTCAACGTCTGCCAGACCACGATCGTCCGCGACGCCTGGGCGCGCGGCCAGGCGGTCGCCGTCCACGGCTGGGTCTACACGCTCAAGGACGGGCGCGTGCACGACCTCGGCATCGACGTCGAGGGCCTGGACAGCCTGCCGGGCAAGTACGCCGCGGCGCTCGCGCGCATCCGCGTCGACGAGGAGGACCGCTGATGGCCGGCAACCGCGTCGTCCGCACCGACACCGCGCCGGCACCGGTCGGCGCCTACCCCCACGCGCGCCGGGTCGGCGGCCTGCTGTTCCTGTCCGGCATCGGCCCGCGCGACCCCCGGACCAACGCGGTCCCGGGCAACGTCCAGGACGCCGACGGCCGGTTGCTGTCGTACGACATCGACCTGCAGGCGCGGGCCGTGTTCGCCAACGTGCGGGCCGTGCTCGAGGCCAGCGGCGCGCGCTGGGAGGACCTGGTCGACGTGACGGTCTACCTCACCGACATGGCGCGCGACTTCAAGGGCTACAACGCGGTGTGGGCGGAACACTTCCCGGATCCCGCCACCGCGCCCTGCCGCACCACGCTCGGCATCAGCGCCCTGCCCACCCCCATCGCCATCGAGCTCAAGTGCGTCGCCGCCCCGGCCGGCTGACGCGCGCAGGAGGACCGCCATGCTGCCCGCCCCCATCGACCTGCAGGCCTGGATCGAGGACCACCGCCACCTGCTGAAGCCGCCGGTGGGCAACAAGTGCATCTACGACGGCGACTACATCGTGATGATCGTCGGCGGGCCGAACACGCGCACCGACTACCACTTCGAGGACGGGCCGGAGCTCTTCTACCAGCTCGAGGGCGAGATGGTGCTGCGCATCCAGGAGGACGGTGCGCCGCGCGACATCCGCATCGCCGCGGGCGAGCTGTTCTACCTGCCCCCGCGCGTGCCGCACAGCCCGCAGCGCATGCCCGGCTCGGTCGGGCTCGTGGTCGAGCGCAAGCGCCTGGCGCACGAGGACGACGCGCTGATGTGGTTCTGCATCGACTGCAACGAGAAGCTCTACGAGGAATCGTTCCACCTGGTGGACATCGAGCAGGACTTCTTCCGCGTGTTCGAGCGCTTCTACCGCGACGACTCGCTGCGCACCTGCAGGCGCTGCGGCACGCTCAACCCGCGGCCCACGCGCTACGAGCTGGACGCCGACTCGCAGGCCGACATCACCTGATGCGCGGCCCCGACACGATGCTCAAGATCGACACCCACGCCCACTACCTGCCCCGCGACTGGCCGGACCTGGCGGCGAAGTTCGGCGACAACCGGTTCCCGGTCATCCACCACGGCGACGACGGCCGGCACCGCATCTATCGCGACGGCAAGTTCTTCCGAGAGATCTGGCCCAAGACCTGGGATGCGCGGATCCGCATCGAGGACTACGCGCGGTTCGGCGTGCAGGTGCAGGTGCTGTCCACGGTGCCGGTGATGTTCAGCTACTGGGCCAGGGGCCACCAGGCGCTGGAACTGCACGCCGCGCTCAACGACCACATGGCGGATACCTGCCGCGACTTCCCGCGCCACTACGCGGGCATCGGCACGGTGCCGCTGCAGTCGCCGTCGCTGGCCGTGCGCGAACTGGAGCGCTGCATGGACCAGCTCGGCCTGCAGGGCGTGCAGGTCGGCTCGCACGTCCCGCGCGCCGACGGATCGCACTGGAACCTGGACGCGCCGGAGCTGTTCGAATTCTTCCAGGCCGCCGCGGACCTCGGCGCGGCGATCCTCGTCCACCCCTGGGACATGATGGGCACGGACACGATGCCCAAGTACTGGCTGCCCTGGCTGGTCGGCATGCCGGCCGAGCAGTCGCGCGCGGCCTGCAGCCTGGTGTTCGGTGGCGTGCTGGAGCGGCTGCCGAAGCTGAAGGTCTGCCTGGCCCACGGCGGCGGCAGCTTCCCGTACACCATCGGCCGCATCGAGCACGGTTTCAACATGCGCCCGGACCTGGTCGCGACCGACAACCACCGCAACCCGCGCGAGTACCTGAAGCGGCTGTACTTCGATTCCTGGGTCGCCGACGAGCGCGCGCTGCGCTACCTGCTGGACGTCGCGGGCGCCGACCGCGTCATGCTCGGGACGGACTACCCCTTCCCGCTCGGCGAGCAGGAACCGGGCGCGGGCATCGAGGCGCTCGGCCTGGGCGACGCGGAGCGCGCGCGGCTCTACCACGGCAGCGCGCTCGAATGGCTCGGCCTGCCTGCCGCGAGGTTCGCCTCGTGAGCGGCGCGGACCTGTTCGACCCGGCGCACGCCGCGGCGCTCGACGCGGCCGACCCGCTGCCCACGTTGCGCGGCGAGTTCCACGTGCCGCTGCACGACGGCGAGGAGCAGGCGTACTTCGTCGGCAATTCCCTGGGCCTGCAGCCACGCGCCGCACGCGCCCATGTCGAGGACGTCCTGGACGGCTGGGCGGAGGTCGCGGTCGAGGGCCATTTCCGCGGCCACGCCGCATGGATGCCGTACCACGAGCTGGTGCGCGACGGCCTGTCGCGGCTCGTCGGTGCGAAGCCGGTCGAGGTGGTCGCGATGAACTCGCTGACCGCCAACCTCCACCTGATGATGGTCAGCTTCTACCGGCCGACCGCGCAACGCCCGGTCGTGCTGATGGAGGCGGGGGCGTTTCCCTCCGATCGCTACGCGCTGGAGTCGCAGGTGCGCTTCCATGGTTTCGACCCGGCGACCGACCTGGTCGAGGTCGAGCCGGACCTGCCGGGCGGCGTCTTCTCGCACGAGGCCATCGAGGCGGCGATCGCGCGGCATGCCGACCGGCTCGCGCTCGTCGCGTGGCCCGGCGTGCAGTACCGCACGGGCCAGGCGTTCGACCTGGCGCGGATCGCGCGCGCCGCCCACGGTGCCGGGGCGCTCTGCGGCTTCGACCTCGCGCACGCCGTCGGCAACCTGGACCTGGCGCTGCACGACAGCGGCGCGGACTTCGCGGTCTGGTGCCACTACAAGTACTGCAACAGCGGGCCGGGCGCGGTCGCGGGCTGCTTCGTGCACGAGCGCCATGCACGCACCGACCGCCCCCGTTTCGCGGGCTGGTGGGGCCATGACGTGCGCACGCGCTTCCGCATGGGGCCGGACTTCGAGCCGACGCCGGGCGCGGACGGCTGGCAACTGAGCAACCCGCCGATCCTTGGGCTCGCGCCGCTCCGCGCGTCACTGGACCTGTTCGACCGCGTCGGCATGGCCGCGCTGCGCGCGAAGTCGCAGCGCCTGACGGGCTACCTGCAGGCGCTCATCGACGCGCGGCTGTCGGACCGGCTGGAGGTGCTGACGCCGCGCGACCCGGCCGGGCGCGGCTGCCAGCTCTCGATCCGGGTCGTCGGCGGGCGGGACCGCGGGCGCGCGCTGTTCGACCACCTGGCCACGCGCGGCGTGCTCGGCGACTGGCGGGAACCGGACGTCATCCGGATCTCCCCGGCCCCGCTCTACAACACCCATGCCGACGTGCTGAGGTTCGCGCAGGCGGTTGAGGCATGGTCTGAACAATAATGCGTAACTATTTGACCTGCAATGGATAAGACGAACCCGCTGACCATCGTGGGTGCGGGGCTGGCCGGCGCGCTGCTGGCGACGCTCCTGGCCCGCCGCGGCTGGACGGTGGACGTGTTCGAACGCCGCGGCGACCCGCGGTTGCACGGGTTCCAGGGCGGCCGGTCGATCAACCTGGCACTGGCCGAGCGCGGGTTGCACGCGCTGCGCGCGGCCCGGGCCGACGGCGCCGTCCTCGACCACGCGGTGATGATGCGCGGGCGGATGGTCCATTTCGACGATGGCCGGACCCAGTTGCAGCGCTACGGGCGCGACGATTCCGAGGTCATCTGGTCGGTCAGCCGCGGCGAACTGAACATGGTGCTGCTGGACGCGGCGGAGGCGGCCGGGGCGTGCCTGCACTTCGACCGGCGCCTGCACGCGGTGGACTTCGACGCCGGCAGCGCGCGCTTCGCCGACGACCGCGACGGCGTGCTGCACGCGCACCGCTTCACCACCCTGCTCGGGGCCGACGGCGCCGGCTCCGCGCTGCGTGGCGCGATGGCCCAGCGCACGGACCTGGGCGAACGGGTCGAGCCGCTCGGCCACGGCTACAAGGAACTGGAGATCCCGCCGGCCGCGGACGGCAGCTTCCGGATCGAGCCGAACGCGCTGCACATCTGGCCGCGCGGCGGCTACATGTGCATCGCCCTGCCGAACGACGAGCGCACGTTCACCGTCACGCTGTTCCTCCCGAACGAGGGCGACCCGGGGTTCGACACGGTCCGGGACGGCGCCGGCGCCGAGCGCCTGTTCGCGCGCGACTTCCCCGATGCCCTGCCGCTCATCCCGCGGCTGGCCGAAGACTTCGAGGCCAATCCGACGGGCGTGCTGGCCACGCTGTACCTCGACCGCTGGCACCTCGACGGCCGGGCCGTGCTCCTCGGCGACGCCGCCCACGCGATGGTGCCGTTCCACGGCCAGGGCATGAACTGCGCCTTCGAGGACTGCGTGTCGCTCGCCGCCCACCTGGACGCCGCCGCCTCGTTGCGCGACGCGTTCGCCGCGTTCGAGGCCGAGCGGCGGCCGAACGCGCTGGCAATCCAGCAGATGGCGCTCGAAAACTACGTCGAGATGCGCGACCGCGTGGACGACGCCGACTACCTGCTGCAGCGGGCGCTGGAGCGCGAGCTGGCGGAACGGCATCCGGATCGCTTCGTCCCGCGCT
Organism: uncultured Lysobacter sp.; assembly: GCA_946479915.1. The sequence continues at coordinate 401 of CAMLHR010000033.1, read as the reverse complement.
ACGCGATGGTGACGTTCCGCCGGATGCCGTACGCCGAGGCACTGGCGCGCGGACAGGTGCAGCGCGCGCTGCTGGTCGAGGCCACGCAGGGGCGCGACACGCTCGACGGCCTGGACCGGGCGTGGCTCGACGCGGAGGTCGAACGCCGGTTGCCGCCGCTGCCCCCGGAGCCGTCGTGAGCGACAGCTTCCTGTTCTACGACCTGGAGACGTTCGGCGCGGACCCGCGAACCACACGCATCGCGCAGTTCGCGGCGATCCGCACGGACACCGCGCTGGAACAGGTCGAGGAACCGGTCGACTTCCTGGTGCGCCCCGCGGACGACCTCCTGCCCTCGCCCGGCGCGACGCTGGTCACGGGCATCACGCCGCAGCATGCCGCCGCCCACGGCATCTCCGAGG
>CAMLHR010000032.1 GCA_946479915.1 uncultured Lysobacter sp. | reverse complement strand
GGATGTGCGCGGCGATCCCGGGATCCTCGTGGCGCGACAGCAGGTCCTGCAGGCGCGCGATCGCGGCCTGCGGATCGCTGCGCAACTCGAGCGACGCGAGCCGCAGGCCCGAGGTGATGCGTGCCGGGTCGAGCGCGACCACGCGGCGCGTCGTCTCGATGGCCTCGTCGGCCGTCGCCGGATCCTGGTCCTGGAGCGTGGCGAGCGCCTCGAGCGCATCCAGGTTGTCCGGCGACTGTGCGAGCCAGCGGTCCACCAGCGCGCGCAGGTGCTCGCGCGGCGTGAACCGGGCGAGTGCCAGCCACAGGCCGGCGTCATCGGGGTGTGCGGCGACCGCGGCCTCCAGCGCCGGACCGGCCTCGGCGGCCCGGTCGAGCTTCAGCCAGGCCTGCACCGCGGCATCGCGCACGATGCGATCCCCCGGATGCGCGGTGAAGGCGGGCTTCAGCCAGCGCAGCGCGCGCGCCGGGCGGTCGCGCGACATTTCCAGCAGGCCGGCCAGGCGCTGCAACGCATGGCCGGGTTCCGCTCCCTCCAGCATCGGCGCCAGGACCTCCAGCGCGTCGTCGGTGCGCCGCTGCTCCTGGCACAGGCGCGAGACCATCACGCGCACCCCGGCCGCGTCGGGGCGCATCTCGAGCACGCGGCGGAACGCGGCCTCGGCGAACGCGGCGTGGCCGAGCTGCATGTGCGCGAAACCCAGGGTGAAGAATCGCAGCGGGTCGTCGTTGTCGGGGAGGTCCGGGTTGCCGAGCAGCGTGATCGCTTCGTGCGGCTTGCCGCTGCGCAGCGCCACCGCCGCCTCGAGGACCACCAGGTGCGGATGCGCCGGGTCGATGCGCGCGGCGTACTTCGCCAGGCGCTGGGCCTCGACGAGGTCGCCGCTGGCCAGCGCGACCTGCGCCTGCAGGAAGTAGGCCGGCAACTGGTTGGGATCGAGCTCGGTCGCCTTGGCCAGCGCCGCCTTCGCGGTTCCGGCATCGCGGCGGCCGAGCAGCAGGCTGCCCTGCACCAGCTGCAGTTCCGCATCGTCCGGGGCCAGCGCCAACGCGGCCTCGATCTCCGCGAGCGCGGCATCGATGTCGCCCGACTGCGCGAGCGCGACGGCCAGCCAGCGCCTCGCGTCGGCGAGGTCGGGCGCCTCGGCCACCCAGGCGCGGGCGGCCTCGAGGGCCTCGGCGGTCGCGCCGCGGCGCAGGGCTTCGGTGATGGCGTCTTGCATCGGCAGTCACGGTTCCGGCGGTAAGCCGGCCATTGTACCGGCAGGGCTCAGGCCAGCCGGTCGGCGATCCACTGTTCCGCGTAGCCCCGCAGGCGCCCGTCGCGCAGGAAGCCGCAATGGCCCCCGTGGGCGGCCACCTCCAGCCGCACGGTCGGCGGCAGGGCCAGGGCCTGGAACCCTTCGACCGGGATGACCGGGTCGTCCGCGCTGGTCAGGATGTCGGTGGGCACCGCCAGTCCGGCGAGCCGGCCGCCCGCGACGGAATAGCCGTCGAAGTAGTTGTCGATGTGGCCGAACGCGGTGTGGCGCTCCACCAGCCAGCCGGTCAACGGCCGCAGGTCCAGCCCGAGCGTGCGGTCGTCCAGCGCAAGCAGGTCAGGAAACAGCGCCTGCTTGCGCCGCAGCGATCGCGTCCACTTGCGCCGGAAGTACCACGCGTACAGCGGGAACCCGCGCTCCATGCAGTCCATCGTCGCGGCGGGGTCGAGCACCGGGCAGACCACCGCGATGCGCGCGATGGCTACGCCCGCCGCCGGCGCGCGCAACCCGAGCCGCAGCGCGAAGTTGCCGCCCAGCGAATAACCGCCCACGCGCAACGGCGCGGCGGGGTCGGGCTGGAAGCGGCGCGCGATGTCGCCGGCGGCACGCACCACTTCGTCGATCAGGCAGGAATGGAAGATGCCCTCGTTGAGATGATGGGTGTCGCCGTGGTCGCGGAAGTTCAGGCGGAACACGTCGAAGCCGCGCGCGACCAGCCGAGCGGCGGACAGCCGCATGTAGGTGGATTCGGCGCTGCCCTCCCAGCCATGCAACAGCAGCGCCAAGCCGAGCGGCGCGCGCCCGGGCACGGTGCTGTGCAGGCCCTGCAGCCGCACGCCGTCGCCGCCGTCCACCACGTGCGTCGTCGTCTCCGCGCCGGTCGCGGCGAGCGCGCGGGCGGCCATGTGCCGGCGCGGCAGGCTGGACCCGAGCACGCTCTGCAGGTGCGGGTTGCGCAGCCAGGCGGGCGCGCAGTACGCCGACGACACCGCCCGGTTCAAGGCGATCGCATGGCCGCGACGATGCGGTCGCGCGCCTGTTCGGCGATGCGCCGCCGGCCGTCCGCGTCGGCGGCGAAGATCGGTTCGAGGAAATGCACTTCCGCCGCGCGGGCCGGTTCACCGAGCAGGCGCAGGAAGTTGCCGAGGAAGTGTTCCCCGGGCTGGAACGCGACGGTGGTCTGCGCGTCGCCGCGCGCGCCGTAGCGCAGCGCGACCGGCTGCACCCGCGCACCGGCCTCGACCGCGGCCAGGAAGATGCGCGCGTGGAACGGCCCGACCTCGCGACCGTCGCGCGTGCGCCCTTCCGGGAACACGCCGACCGAGCGCCCGCCGCGCAGCCGCGCGAGCATCTCGTGCAGGACGCCGCCCATCGACTCGGCGTTGCCGCGCTGGTGGAAGATCGTCTCCGCGCGCCCCGCCATCCAGCCGACCAGCGGCCAGCCCTCGATCTCGCGCTTGGCGACGAAGCCCATCATCCGCTGGCTGTGCAGCACCACGATGTCGATCCAGCTCACGTGGTTGGCGACGAACAGCACCGCGCCCGGCAACGGCGTCCCGACGCGCGCGAGCCGGAAGCCGAACACGCGCACCAGGCCGGCCGACCACCAGCGGATCACTCGGTGGTCCAGGCGCGCGCCGTGCACGCCGCGCCGCGACCACGGCAGGCTGACGATCGCCATCGCGACCGGCAACGCCAGCACCAGGTGCACCAGCAGCAGGGGTGTCCGGAGGAGGTAGCGCAGCGCGCGAAGCATCGCGAAACGATACCGGAGCGCGCGTCAGCCGGGGGCGCCCACCACCGCCAGTGTCAGCCGGGACACGCAGGCCAGCCGCCCCGACGCGTCCTCGATCCGGATCTCCCAGACCTGCGTGCGGCGGCCGACGTGCAGCGGCCGGGCGGTGCCGGTGACCAGGCCACCGGTCACCGCCTGCAGGTGGTTGGCGTTGATCTCGATGCCGACGACGCGCTGGCCTTCCTCGGCGCAGAGGTTGCCGGCGGTGCTGCCCAGGGTCTCGGCCAGCAGCACCGACGCGCCGCCGTGGAGCAGGCCGTAGGGCTGCACCGTGCGCGCATCCACCGGCATGGTGGCGCGCAGGAAGTCGTCGCCGACCTCGGTGAAGACGATGCCCAGCCGCTCGATGGCCGTCCCCGCGGACAGCGCGTCCAGCTGGGCCGGCGCGGGCCGGCGGCGGAAGGCCACGGGCGCGTCAGCGCACGCGCATCATGCCGGGGCGCCAACCGCGATCGGTGTAGGCCCGGCGGGCGTTGCCGGCGTAACCGGCGCCACCGCCATAACTGCTGCTGCTGCCGTAGCCGCTGCCCATGCCACGCTCGCGGCGGCGGTGCATGCGGTCGACCAGTTCCTCGCGGCGCTCGCCGAGCCACTCGGCGCGACCGACGTTGGCCGGCTCCAGGCCGCGCTTGCCCGCCTCGCGCTGGCGGTAGTCGCAGAACTCGTCGTACGCGTCGAGCTCGTGCTGCAGGTCGCGCACGCACAGCTCGATCATCACCGCGTCGTCCAGGTAGCCGAGCACCTGCACGTGGTCGGGGATGACGTCGGCGGGCTCGCAGAAATAGGTCAGCGCCGCCAGCACGCGCTTGCGGTCGTCCGCGCCGAGCGCCCAGCCCTCGTCGCGCACCATCGCGATCATGTCGTCGAGCCGCAGCAGGCGGTCGAGGATGAAGTCCGGCACGTGCTCGCCCTGCGCGTCGTTGAGCAGCTGGGCGGCGCAATCGATGATCTCCGCCTCGCTCTTGCCCGCGGCCGCCTGTTGCGCCGCCGACATCGCGTCCTCGAAGTGCTTCAGGTCGCGGTCGTTGAGTTCCAGGGTGAGCGAGATCGACATGCCGGTTTCCGTATTAGCGTCGGTGGAATGGGCAAGCGTAACGGAAAAATCCGCGTTCCTCGGGCCCGCTCGCGGGGAGTTCGCGAGCCCGGGAACGCGGCGGGGAGAGGAAGGTGCCGGCCGGGTGGGGGGACCGGCCGGCGCGTCGCGGTCAGGCGCAGCGGAACTCGGCCTGGCGCCACGCGGGGGCGTAACGGCGCTCGGTGCTGGCGTAGCCGCTGCTCTTGCCGTACCCGACGCCGAAGTCGCGCTCGCGGCGGCGGGTGTGGCTGACCGCCGTTCCGCGTCGCTCCACGGCGACGTCGCGCGGCTGGGAGATGGACGGGAGGGTGCGTACGACGGTCTTCATGGTGGCCTCTGCGGTGTGCCGGGGACCCGGCGTGAATTGGTGTGTTGGTAGAGTACAACACCAAGACCGGACCGCATGGGCCGGAAGTCACCCCACCGAAGGCCTACCTGTAGCGGCTCCTACAGCACCGGCGCCAGGCCGGCGCCGAAGGCCATCAGGATCCGGGTGTAGAGCCATTTCGGCCCCACGGCGACCTCGGGGAAGTCGCCGACGGGGACGTAGCAGTCCTCGAAGCCGGGGTCGCCCGGCGGGATGGGCCCGGGGCAGGTGGGGCCGGGACGGAACTCGTAGCTGGTCGCGTAGCGCAGCGGCCAGAAGTCGAACAGCGGGAGCTGCTCGAAGAGCTTGCCCAGCGAATAGTCCAGGCCGGACAGCACCGGCGGCTTCGGGCGCCGCGCGATCACCCAGGAATTGGCCGGCGCGATGTCGCGGCGGATGCTGTCGGCCAGCGCCTTCGCGAACGCGGCGTCGGGAACCACGACCATGCCTTCGGTGTTGTAGTGGTCCGACCGCGGATCGAAGTTGTGCGTGCCGATCACGCCCACGCGCTCGTCCACGACCAGCGACTTCGCGTGGAGGCCGATGCGCAACCCCGCGCGCTCCAGGCGCACCGGCTCGGTGACCGCCGACGTCGAGAAGAACGACGGCCGCGTCTCGGTGCGCAGGCGCAACCGCCGGCGCAGCGCGCTGCCGCGTTCGACGCGGCCGGACTCCACGACGTACTCGCCCTCCGCCTCGCCCGGCGGCGGCGGCTCCGCCGCGCCGGTCAGCGCGAAGTCGATCGGCGCATCCCCCGGGAACGGCTTGTACTCGTAGATCTGGAACCCGTAGTCGCGCAGGTAGGTGCGCTTGTACTTGTGCGACAGCGCGTAGACCATGAACGCGTCCGTCGCGGCCAGGCTGTTGGTGGAGACGATGACCTCCGGCGCATCGGGCCGGTCGTGCAGGTCCGAGAACACGTCCTGCGCCGCATCCGACAGCACCAGGTACGGCGTCTGCAGCAGCACCTCGTCCTCGGCCGATTCGATGAGCGTGCGCAGCACCTCCGAGGCGCGGTCGCCGTCGGTGGGCGCATCCTCGCGATGCTTCCCGGGAAGGTCCGCGATGTAGTGCACCGGCCCGACCTCGAGCGCGCGCGCGACCACGCGGTCCTGCAGCAGCGCCGCGTCCTCCGCGGACGCCTTCGCCGCGGCCACGCGCGCGGGCCGCTCGTACGGCCCCAGGTCCACCGGCGGCACGCCGTGCTCGAGCAGGTAGCCGCCCACGTCCGTCAGCCGCGCGGCGGGGACGCTGCGCCCGTCGTCCCAGAACGCCTCGAAGTTGCGGCGCATCTCGCGCGCCTCCGGCCCCGCCACCAGGATGTCGCGATCGCGGAAGTCGTAGTCGGGGTCCCAGTCGTAGTAGTCGTTCTGGTAGTTGCGCCCGCCGGTGATGCCCACGGCGCCGTCCACCAGCAACAGCTTGCTGTGCATGCGCTGGTTGAACTCGCGGAAGCAGCACAGCACGCTCAACGCGTAGTGGAGATAGTTCGGCCGCGCGCGCCCGAACGTCGGGTTGTAGATCCGCAGGTCGAAGTTCGCGTGCGCGCCTGCCAGCGAGGCGAGCGTCTCCACCTCCTCGAGCGCCGACAACTGGTCGATCAGCACGCGCACGCGCACGCCGCGCCGGGCGGCGGCCAGCAGTTCCTCCAGGAAGAGCTGGCCCGCGTCGTCCTGGTCGAAGATGTAGGTCTGCAGGTCGATGCTGCTGGTCGCGCTGCGGATCAGGTCCAGGCGCGAGAGCATCGCGTCCTCGCCCGAATCCAGGATCACCACGTAGTGCGTCGGGTCGCCGGGCGTGGACGCGGCGAACGCGCGGCCGGCCAGCTCCCGCACCGGGGAGGCGTCCGCGCAGGCATCCGGCCGGTCGCAGGCGACCTCGGTGCTGCGCGCGGCGGCCGCCAACGCCTCCGCGCGGTCGCGCTCGGCGGGCGACAGCGTCGCGCAGGCACTCGCCGACAGGGCCAGCAGCAGGGCGGCGATGCGGGTCCAGCGGTTCATTCGCCGGTCCCCGCCTGCGTTCGCACGCGCAGCACGAAGCGCACGGCGTCGCCCACCGCCAGGCGCCACTCGTCCATCCCGAAGTCCGTTCGGTCCACGGTGCCGGTGGCGACGACGTCGCAGTCGATGCCCGGCGCGTCGCAGGTGGCCGGTTCCAGCTCGAAACGCATGGGCCGCGCGATGCCGCGCATCGTCAGCGTGCCATGCAGCGTCCCGCCGTCCCGCAACAGGGACGGGTCGTAGTTCTCCGACACGAACTCGATGGACGGGTGGTTCGCCACGTCGAAGAACTCCGGGCCGCGCGCCCAGCGCGTGTAGCGCGGATGCCCGACGATCTCCATCCCGTCGCTGTCCAGGCGCACGCGCACCTGCCGGTTCCCGTCGCCGAACACCCGCACCTCCCCGTCGTACGCGGGGAAGTCGCCGCGCAGGCGCTGGCCCCAGCGCGTGCGCAACTGGAACCCGACGCTGCTATGCGCCGGATCGAACGGCAGGGTCTGCGCGACGTCCTGCGCGGACGCCTGCGCGACCGGCAGCCACGCCAGCCCCGCCAGCAGCCAGGCCATGCCATGCACGCGCATGGCTCACGGCCACCAGAACGCGGTGAGGCGGGCGGTCCCCGGCTCGATCGGCGCGTCGTCGTCCTCGAAGGTGAGCACCGCGATCGCGCCCGGCGGCATGCCGCGGTATTCGCCGGACTGGCCGCTGTGCAGCAGCGCCGCCAGCCGCTCCATGCCCGGGTTGTGGCCGACCAGCAACACGCGGTCGCACTCGCGATGCCCGTCCGCCAGCTCGATCAGCGTGCCCGCGGTCGCGTCGTAGATCGCGTCCTCGAGGCGCTGGTCCACGTAACCGATCACGCCCAGCACGCCCTCGAGCGTCTCGCGCGTGCGGCGGGCGGGCGAACACAGCACCCGGTCCGGGACCAGCCCCTGCTCCTTCAGCCAGCCGCCGGCGGATTCGGCCTCGGCCAGCCCCTCTGGCGAGAGCGGACGGTCGAGGTCGGTGCCGTCCGGCGCCGACGGCTCGGCGTGGGCGTGTCGCAGCAGGATGAGTTCCTTCATGGGGGCCTTCGCGGCGGGTCGCCGCCTGGTGTCAGTGCTTCAGCCAGCCTAGCAGCGGCTGCCAGTCGGCCTGGTGATCGCGCACGTTGGCCGAGTGGTAGTCGAACAGGCTCTTGCCCAGCCCGACCAGCACCGAATACGCCTGGCTGTCGCGCAGCCGGGCCACCACGGGCACCGGCCAGCCTTCCAGCACGTCCAGGGCCTGCCGCGACGCGTTGGTCCACGGCCGGAACTTGTTGACCACCATCCCGATCGGCAGCTTGCCGCGCTTCACGCGCGGGTGGCCGGCCAGCGAGTCCAGGAAGCCGGCCGTGGCCTCGATGTCGAGGGCGGAGGGCAGGACCGGGATGACCACCGCATCGGCCGCGTCGAGGAAGGACCCGAGGTCGCCCCCCATCGCCCCGGCCGCGCTGTCGATGAAGACCGACTGGGTGCCGTCCGGCACGTGCCGGTCCCACCGCTTGCGGCCGGTGCCGTCCACCGGCAGCACCGCGCTGTCCAGGGTGGCGCGACGCTCGCACCAGCGGGTGGAGGATCCCTGCGGATCGGCATCCACCAACACCGTCCGCTTCCCGGCCAGGGCCGCGTGCGCGGCCAGGTGGGTCACGACGGTCGTCTTGCCGACGCCTCCCTTCGAACAAGCCACCAGCACCGTCTTCATCCACGACTCCGGTTGCAGCGGACGCCCGCTGGCCGGAGCCTACCGGATATCATCGAGTGCCGCCCCCACGGCGGATTGTCGGAGTTCCACCCGTCGTGCCCGCTGTCCAACCGCTGTTCGCCGTTCCCTTCGCCACCGCGACCCACCCCGCCCCCGACCTCCTCAACCGCCGGCTCCGGGACCTGTTCCTGGCGCGCGAAGCCGAGGGCGAGCGCTTCGCCAACCCGTCCCGGCTGGTGGACCGCAACGACCAGCTCTTCGAGAGCCGGTTCGACCTGTTCACCTGGCCCGATGCCTGCGTGCAGGAACTCAAGCAGTTCTGCTGGAGCGAGCTCTACCGGACGATCGGGGAGGTCAACGGCTTCGACCTGCCGACGCTGCAGCGCCTGCACATCGCGGACTCCACCTGGTTCCACGTCACCCGGCGCGGCGGCCACTTCGGGCTGCACAACCACCCGATGGCCACCTGGTCCGGCGTCTACTGCGTGGCGTCCGGCGGCGCGGCGCCCGACTTCCCGAACAGCGGCACGCTGCACTTCGTCAATCCGCACGCGACCAGCCAGATGT
>CAMLHR010000031.1 GCA_946479915.1 uncultured Lysobacter sp. | reverse complement strand
CACGATCCCGACCAAGGCCTCGCAGACCTTCAGCACCGCCGAGGACAACCAGTCGGCGGTCACCGTCCACGTGCTGCAGGGCGAACGCGAGCAGGCGCGCTACAACAAGTCGCTGGCCAAGTTCGACCTGACCGGGATCGATCCCGCCCCGCGCGGCATGCCGCAGGTGGAGGTGGCGTTCGACATCGACGCCAACGGCATCCTGCACGTGTCGGCGAAGGACAAGAAGACCGGCAAGGAGCAGAAGGTCGAGATCAAGGCCGGCTCGGGCCTGTCGGACGACGAGATCCAGCGGATGGTCCAGGACGCCGAGGCGCACCGCGAGGAGGACAAGAAGTTCCAGGAACTCGTGCAGGCGCGCAACCAGGCCGACGCGCTGATCCACGCCACCCGCGGCGCCATCAAGGACAACGGCGACAAGGTGCCGGGCGACGTGATCGGCAACGTCGAGTCCGCGCTCTCCGACCTGGAGACCGCGATGAAGGGCGACGACAAGGCGCAGATCGAGGGCAAGACCCGGGCGCTGGAAGAGGCCGGCCAGGCGTTGTTCGCCGCGGTCGCCGCGGCGCAGCAGCCGGGTCCCGAGGCGGGCGCGCAGCCCGGCGCGGAGGCCCCGCGCGGCGACGACGTCGTGGACGCGGAGTTCACCGAGGTCAAGGGCGACGAAAAGCAGTGATCCGGGATTCGTGACCTGGGATCGGCAAAGGCGGGGCTGCGGCCCCGCTTCTGCCGCCTGAGTCCGGCGATCCCGTACCGTTGCCTTTCCGAACCCCCGACCACGAATCCCGAATCCCGACCTGATGAAGCGCGACTACTACGAAGTCCTCGGCGTGCAGCGCAACGCGAGCGACGAGGACCTCAAGAAGGCCTACCGCCGGTGCGCCATGAAGCACCACCCCGACCGCAACCCGGGGGACGCGGCGGCCGAGACCGCGTTCAAGGAATGCAAGGAAGCCTACGAGGTGCTGTCCGAGCCGGCGCGCCGCCGGCTGTACGACCAGCACGGCCATGCGGCGTTCGAGCACGGCATGGGCGGCGGCGGGCCCGGCGCCGGCTTCGGCGACATGGGCGACATCTTCGGCGACATCTTCGGCAACATCTTCGGCGGCGGCATGCGCGGCGGCCCGCGGCGCGGCGCCGACGTCGGCTACGTCATGGAGCTGGACCTGGAGGAGGCGGTCGCCGGCACCGAGCGCCGGGTCGAGATCCCCACGATGGCCGCCTGCGAGCCGTGCGCAGGCACGGGCTCGGCCGACGGCAAGCTCGACACCTGCGGCACGTGCCATGGCCGCGGCCAGGTGCGGCTGCAGCGCGGCATCTTCACCATGCAGCAGCCCTGTCCCCAGTGCGGCGGCCGCGGCCAGGTCGTCGCGCACCCCTGCGCGCGCTGCCACGGCAACGGGCGCATCGAGGAGGAGAAGGTCCTCTCGGTGAAGATCCCGCCGGGCGTCGACAACGGCGACCGCATCCGGCTGGTGGGCGAGGGCGAGGCAGGACCGGCCGGCACGCCGCCCGGCGACCTCTACGTCGAGGTGCGGGTGCGCCCGCATCCGATCTTCGAGCGCGACGGCGACGACCTGCACTGCGAGGTGCCGATCCGGATCACCCAGGCGGCGCTCGGCGACGTCGTGCAGGTGCCCACGCTCGAGGGCGAGACGGAGATCCGGCTCCCGGCCGAGACGCAGAGCGGCAAGGTCTTCCGCCTGCGCGGCAAGGGCGTGAAGTCGGTGCGCAGCCGCGCGCCGGGCGACCTGTACTGCAAGGTCGTGGTGGAGACGCCCGTCAACCTCACCGCGCACCAGCGCGAACTGCTCGAGGCGTTCGAGGCCACCTTCAGTGGCGAGGGCGCGCGGCGCCATTCGCCCAAGGCGAGCACGTTCCTCGATGGCGTGAAGGGCTTCTGGGACCGCATGGTGTCCTGACGCGCTTGCGGCGCCCAGCGGCTGCCGCTAGGTTGGGGGGAAGGTCGGGTCAGGGGGCCGTGTTGGACAAGCGAACGGATGCGTTGCCGCTGGCCCTGTTCCGCTTCGACGGCGAAGGCCGGCTCACGGGCCGTGACGGCGAGTCGCTGGCCGAGGTCGCGGCCACCCTGGACGGCGAGACCCCCTGCCTGGAACTGCATTTCGGCCGCGACGGCGTCGTCGCGGCCTACGACTGCACGCGCTGGCAGGGCATCGAATCGCAGCTCCAGCGCCGGCTGGCCTTCGAGCGCCTGCTCACGGGCGCGTCCGCGCGACTCATCCGGAGCACCGGCCCGGCGCTCGACGAGGCCATCGTGTCGGTGCTGGGCGAGGTCGGCGGCTTCTTTTCCGTGGACCGGGCCTACGTGTTCCTCCTCGACGAGGCGGCCGGCACGCAGAGCAACACACACGAGTGGGTCGCGGCGGGCATCTCGCGGGAGGCCCACAACCTGCAGGACGTCCCGCTCACGACCTTTCCCTGGCTCATGGCGCAGCTGCGCGCCGACCAGGTGTTCCATGTCGACCGCGTGGCGGACATGCCGCGCGAGGCCGTCAACGAACGCACCGAGTTCGAGCGCGAAGGGATCCAGTCCATCCTGATCGCGCCCCTGTGGCTGGGCAGCTCGCTGCTCGGCTTCGTCGGCTTCGACGCCGTGCGGCGGCAGGTGGAGTGGGACAGCCACTTCGTCGTCGGGCTCCGCCTGATGGCACAGATGTTCGCCAGCGCCATCGAGGCGCGCACGCTCGCCGAGCGCCTGCACCACCAGGCGTTCCGCGACCCGCTCACGGGCCTGCCCAACCGGAAGCTGCTGGAGGACCGGTTCGCGCAGGCGGCCGGCCGGCTGCGCCGCAGCGGCAATGGCGTCCTGGTCGCCGTCGTGGACATCGACGACTTCAAGCAGGTGAACGACACGCACGGGCATGCGGTCGGCGACCAGCTGCTGTGCGAGGTCGGCCGGCGGCTGCAGGCCGCCGTGCGCGAGACCGACACCGTGGCGCGCATGGGGGGCGACGAGTTCGTCGTGCTCGCCGAGGAGTGCGGGCCCGGCGCGCTGGCGCGCCTGGCCGACCGGCTGATCGCAGCCTGCGGGGAGCCGCTCGACATCGAGGGCCACCGGATGCAGGTCGGCCTCAGCATCGGGGTCGCGCGCGGGGACGCCCCGGCCGACGGGCTGGACGGCCTGCTGCGCGCGGCCGACGCGGCGATGTACCGTGCCAAGTCCGAAGGCAAGCACCGCTGGCTCGAGGCCGGCGCGGACGCGCCGGCGACGGACGCGGTCGCGCGCCGGGGCGGGGAGGCATAGGCGATGGCGGGAGACGAACCGATCCGGGTGCTCGTCCACGGGGCCTCCGGCCGCATGGGGCAGGCGCTCCTGCGCCTGGGCACCGGGTCCGCCGACTGCCGGATCGTGGCCGCCGTGTCCGGCGGGCGCCCGGACCAGCGCGTCGTGGAGGGCGTGCCGCATTTCGCCGCGGCCGAGATCGGGGGTGCGCCGGCCTTCGACGTCGCCATCGACTTCAGCCGTCCGGAAGGGTTCGACCGGGTGCTGGCCCTGTGCGTCGCACGCGGCGCGGCGTTCGTGTCCGGCACGACCGGGCTGGACCAGGCGCGCCTCGACGCGCTCGACGCGGCCGCGCGCTCGATCCCCTGTGCCTGGGCGGCCAACTTCAGCGTCGGCGTGGCGGTCCTGTCGCGGCTGGTGGAGCAGGCGGCCGCCGCGCTGCGCGACTGGGACTGCGACATCGTCGAGACGCACCACGCGCGCAAGGTGGACGCGCCCTCGGGGACCGCCCTGGCGCTCGGCGGCATCGCCGAGGCGGCCGGCGCCACACCGCGCTACGCCAGCCTGCGGGCCGGCGACGTGGTCGGCGAGCATTGCGTGCAGTTCACCGGCGCGGGTGAGCGTCTCGAACTGGTGCACCGGGCCACGAGCCGGGACGTCTTCGCCCGCGGCGCGCTGCACGCGGCGCGGCGACTGCACGGCCGCGCGCCCGGCCGATACACGCTGCGCGACCTGCTGGAGTGACCGCGGCGCGCGGTCGTCCTCATGAAACTGACCGGGGCGACCGCCGCGCGGTGGCGGCTGGCCCCGGCGCCCGGTAGAATTCCCGCTCGCCTGACTGACAACCGCCGGACCGGTCCCGCCGCGTCCGCGGTTTCGTGCAGCCCGAAATCCAAGGATCCTCCGCATGCAGCAGCCAGCCATCCTCGTCCTCGAAGACGGCACCGTTTTCGAGGGCGATGCCATCGGCGCGCCCGGCCTGTCGGTCGGCGAGGTGGTGTTCAACACGGCGATGACCGGCTACCAGGAGATCCTGACCGACCCGTCCTACGCGCGGCAGCTGGTCACGCTGACCTATCCGCACATCGGCAACACCGGCGCCACGGTGAAGGACGACGAGGCCCGCCGCGTCTGGGCCGCGGGCCTGGTCGTGCGCGACGTGCCGCGCCGCCCGTCCAGCTGGCGCAACGAGGTGCCGCTCCCCGAATGGATGGCCGCGCGCGGCGTGGTCGGCATCTCCGGCATCGACACCCGCAAGCTGACCCGCCTGCTGCGCGACCAGGGCGCCCAGAACGGCGCGGTGATGGCCGGCGACGCGATCGACGCGGAAGTCGCGCTGGAGGCCGCGCGCAAGTTCCCGGGCCTGAAGGGCATGGACCTGGCGCAGGAAGTCTCCACGCGCGAGGCCTACGCCTGGCGCGAGGGCCAGCTCGACCTCGACCGCGACGCGTTTGCCAGCACCGAGGCGCGCTATCGCGTCGTCGCCTACGACTACGGGGTGAAGCACAACATCCTGCGCATGCTGGCCGAGCGCGGCTGCGACGTGACCGTGGTGCCTGCGCGCACGCCGGTCGAGGAGGTCCTCGCCATGCAGCCGGACGGCGTCTTCCTGTCCAACGGCCCCGGCGACCCGGCGCCCTGCGACTACGCCATCAGCGCGATCCGCACGCTGGTCGAGAAGAAGGTCCCGACCTACGGAATCTGCCTGGGCCACCAGCTGCTGGGCCTCGCCGTCGGCGCCCGCACCGGGAAGATGAAGTTCGGCCACCACGGGGCGAACCATCCCGTCCAGGACCTGGCCACCGGCAAGGTCATGATCACCAGCCAGAACCACGGCTTCGCCATCGACGAAGCCACGCTGCCGGCGAACGTGACGGTCACGCACCGCTCGCTGTTCGACGGCTCCAACCAGGGCATCGCCCTGACCGACGCGCCGGCGTTCTCGTTCCAGGGCCATCCGGAAGCCAGCCCGGGCCCGCACGACGTCGCGCCTTTGTTCGACCGTTTCATGGGGAGCATGGAGCGCAATAGGGGGAGTACCAGATGAATCGTTTTCGCATCGCGCTGTTCGCCTTGCTGGGGCTGTCCGGCACCTTCGCGTCCGCGCGCGAGATCCCGGTCGGGGATTTCTTCCGGGACCCGGAATTCACCAGCGTCTCGCTGTCGCCGACCGGCGAATACATCACGGTGTCCGTGCCGCAGGGCGACCGCACCGTGCTCGCGGCGTTCCGCGTGGACGGCATGGAGCTGGTGGGCAAGTGGGACTGGGGCCCGAAGAAGCACATCGACCGCGTGACCTGGGTCAACGACGAGCGCTTCTTCATGTACGTCTCCGAGAAGGTCGGCAAGTTCGACACGCGGGTCGGCATCGCTGACGTGTATGCCAGCAACGTGGACGGCTCGCGTCGCGCGGACATCCCCAACGGCGGGACCTACCGGATCGTCGACCTGCTCGAGGACGACCCGGACAAGATTTTGGTCGCCCGGTCCATCGAATCGACGTACCTCTCGCGGATGGACGTGGATGACGGCGAGGTCCGCACGGTCGCCAGCTCGCCACTCCGCCTCGGCGGCTTCATCGTGGACCACGACGAACGGCTGCGCTACGCGGTGGGCCGGAACGAGCGCAACGAACAGGTCGTCCTGCGCCGCGAGGGCGATGAATGGGTCGAGGCGTCGAGCGCCGCGATGGGCAACCTGGAACGCACGCCACTCGGCTTCGCCCCCGACAACAAGCGTGTGCTGTTCTCCGTGAGCGAGGGCAACGCCCCGTCGAAGCTGGTGCTGGTCGACCCGGAGACCGGGACGCGCGAGCCCATCAGCAGCAACCCGAACGTCGACTTCGACGACGCGTTGCTCAGCAGCGACGGCAAGCGCCTGCTCGCCGTCCGCTACCTGGACGGCATGCCGCACTACGACTTCATCGACACGACCGACCCGGAGGCGCTGACGTACGCGGGCCTCATCAACGCGTTCCCCGACCACGCGGTGCGGTTCACCGGCGTGAGCGACGACGGCCGGTACATGCTGGTCCGCACCTACAGCGACGTCGATCCCGGCGCGTACTACCTGTTCGACCGGCAGGCGGGCAGGGCGAAGTACCTGCTCTCGGCGATGAGCTGGATCAAGCCGGAGGAGATGTCCCCCATGCGGCCGTTCTCGTTCACGGCACGCGACGGCACCAAGGTGCACGGCTACATCACGGTGCCGCGTGACAGCGATGGCGAGGACCTCCCGCTGATCCTCCATCCGCACGGCGGCCCGCACGGCCCGCGCGACGAGTGGGGCTTCAACCCGGAGGTGCAGTTCCTGGCCAACCGTGGCTACGCGGTGCTGCAGGTGAACTTCCGCGGCTCCGGCGGCTACGGCAACGCCTTCGAGCGCAAGGGATACGGCCACTGGGGCACGACCATGATCGACGACATGACCGATGCCGTCGACTGGGCGATCGCGCAGGGCATCGCGGACGAGGACCGCATCTGCACCTACGGCGCGTCCTACGGTGGCTATGCGGCGCTGCAATCGATCGTGCGCAACCCGACCAAGTACCGGTGCACCATCGGCTACGTCGGCCTCTACAGCATGGACCTTTGGATGGAGGACAGCGATGTCGCCGAGGCGGACTGGGGCCGTGCGTACCAGCGCCAGGTCTTCCCGGAGACGGCGGCGGGCCGGCAGGCGCAGTCGCCCGCGTTCCACGTCGACCGCATCAACGTGCCGGTCATGCTGGTCCACGGCGCGAAGGACCCCCGCGTGCCGATCTCCCAGTACGAGCTCCTGCTGGAGAACCTCACGGAGGCCGGCAAGCCGCCGGAGGTGACCGTCGTCGAGGACAAGGAAGGCCACGGCTTCTACGACTACCAGAACCAGGTGGACCTCTACACCAGGATGGAGGCCTTCCTCGACAAGCACATCGGGTCGCCGCAGGCCGGCGGCGGCGAGACGGCCGAGTAACCCATGCCAAAGCGCAGCGACATCCGGACCATCCTCATCATCGGCGCCGGCCCGATCGTCATCGGGCAGGCGTGCGAGTTCGACTACTCGGGCGCGCAGGCCTGCAAGGCGCTGCGCGACGAGGGCTACCGCGTCGTGCTCGTCAACTCGAACCCCGCCACGATCATGACCGACCCCGGCATGGCCGACGCGGTGTACATCGAGCCGATCAACTGGCAGACGGTCGAGAAGATCATCGCCAAGGAGAAGCCGGATGCGCTGCTGCCGACGATGGGCGGCCAGACCGCGCTCAACTGCGCGCTGGACCTGGCCGACCACGGCGTGCTCGAGGCGTACGGCGTCGAGCTGATCGGCGCGTCTCGCGACGCCATCCGCATGGCGGAGGACCGCGAGCTGTTCAAGCAGGCCATGGCCGAGATCGGGCTGGAGTGCCCGATCGCGGAGGTCGCCCGCACCTTCGAGCAGGCCGTCGAGGCACAGGCCAAGGTCGGCTACCCGACGATCATCCGGCCGAGCTTCACGCTCGGCGGCACCGGCGGCGGCATCGCCTACAACAAGGAGGAGTTCGAGGAGATCGCCCGGCGCGGCCTCGAGCTCTCGCCCGTGCACGAGATCCTGGTCGAGGAGTCCGTGCTGGGCTGGAAGGAGTTCGAGATGGAGGTCGTCCGCGACTCGGCGGACAACTGCATCATCGTGTGCTCCATCGAGAACCTGGACCCGATGGGCGTCCACACCGGCGACTCGATCACGGTCGCCCCGGCGCAGACGCTCACCGACAAGGAATACCAGCGCCTGCGCGATGCCTCGATCGCGGTGCTGCGGAAGATCGGCGTGGACACCGGCGGATCGAACGTGCAGTTCGGCGTCAACGCGCAGACCGGCCGCGTGGTCGTGATCGAGATGAACCCGCGCGTGTCGCGGTCCTCGGCGCTGGCGTCGAAGGCGACCGGGTTCCCGATCGCCAAGGTCGCGGCCAAGCTCGCGGTCGGCTACACCCTGGACGAGCTGCGCAACGAGATCACCGGCGGCCTGACGCCGGCCTCGTTCGAGCCGACCATCGATTACGTCGTCACCAAGATCCCCCGCTTCGCGTTCGAGAAGTTCCCGGCCGCGGACGCGCGCCTGACCACCCAGATGAAGTCGGTGGGCGAGGTGATGGCGATCGGCCGGAACTTCCAGGAATCCCTGCAGAAGGCGTTGCGCGGCCTGGAGACCGGCAAGACCGGCCTGGATCCGACCGGGCTGGACCTGGCGACGGAAGAGGGCCTCGCGCGACTGCGCCGCGAGGTCAAGGAAGCCGGCCCGGAGCGCCTGTTCTACCTCGCCGACGCGTTCCGCGCCGGCATGACGGTCGAGGACGTGCACGCGCTGTCCTTCGTGGATCCGTGGTTCCTGGACCAGGTCGAGGAACTGGTGGCCATCGAGCGCGACATCGCCGAACGCGGGCTGGACGCCATCGACGCGCGCCGCCTGCGCCAGCTCAAGCGCAAGGGCTTCTCCGACGCGCGCATCGCCGAACTCACCGGCACGAGCGAGTCGGCAGTGCGCGCGCTGCGCAAGGCGTTCGGCGTGCGTCCGGTGTACAAGCGCGTGGACTCCTGCGCCGCCGAGTTCGCCACCAGCACCGCGTACCTGTACTCGACCTACGAGGACGAGTGCGAGGCCGCGCCGACCGGCCGCG
>CAMLHR010000030.1 GCA_946479915.1 uncultured Lysobacter sp. | reverse complement strand
ACTGCGGCCTGCGCCGCGCGGCGCCGCCGGCGTGCCCCGACTGCGCGGGGCTCGCGTTGCAGCCGCAGGGCGTGGGCACCGAGCGCCTGGAGGAAGTGCTGGCCGCGCGCTTCGCCGACGTCCCCGTGCTGCGCATCGATCGCGGCAGCACCCGGCGACGCGACGCCATGGAGGACATGCTCGCCACGCTCGGCGACCGCCCCGGCATCCTCGTCGGCACGCAGATGCTGGCGAAGGGACACGACCTGCCGCAACTCGCGCTGGTCGTGGTCGTGGGCATCGACGAGGGCCTGTTCTCGGCGGACTTCCGGGCGCCCGAGAAGCTGGCGCAACTGCTGGTGCAGGTGGCCGGCCGCGCCGGCCGGGCCGAGCGCCGCGGCGAGGTGCTGTTGCAGACCCACCATCCCGGGCACCCGCTGCTGCACCTGCTGGTCAATGGCGGCTACCACGCGTTCGCCGACGCGGAACTCGCGCAACGCGACGGCGCGGGCTTCCCGCCGTTCGCGCACCTGGCGCTGTTGCGCGCGGAGGCGAAGGAGATCGAGGCCACGCGTGCGTTCCTGGCCGCCGCCCGCGCGATGCTCGAGGACGCCATGCCGGATCGTCGCGAGCCTCCCGCGCAGCTCCACGGCCCGCTGTCCGCGCCCATGCCCCGCCGCGCCGGCTACCAGCGCATGCAGCTGCTGCTGTCGGCGCCCGCACGGCGCGACCTGCACGTCCTGCTCGAGGCCACGGCCGCCCGCCTGCATACGCTGCCGGAGGCAAGGCGCGTGCGCTGGTCGCTGGATGTGGATCCCGTGGACCTGTACTGACGGGCCACTCGACAGCGGCCGGGTCGACCTGCTCTCATTTCCGGGGGGAAGCCAACCGAAGGGGTGCCGCCATGAAGAAGATCGCTCTGGTCGCGTTGCTGTGCGTGGCGCCGACTGCCAACGCCGGGGTCTACGGCGATGCCCTCGGGAAATGCATGGCCAGTGCCGCCACCACGCAGGACAAGCAGGAACTGGTGGAGTGGATCTTCGCGGCGATCTCGCTGAATCCCGCCATCGCCCCGTACTCGGACATCTCCGTCGAGCAGCGCGATGCCTTCGACCGGAACATGGCGAGGATCGTCGAGCGGCTGATCGGCGAGTCGTGCGCGAAGGAAGCCCGCGAAGCCCTGGAGTTCGAGGGTGCGGAGGCGTTCGGGGTCGGCTTCCAGTTGCTCGGCCAGGTCGCCGGCACGCAGATCTTCGGGTCCCCCGAGGTCGCCGCAGGCTCGCAGTCCTTCCAGCAGTACCTCGACCTGGAGAAGCTCCAGGAGAAGCTCGACGCCACGGCCGGGACGCCCTGACCGGACCGGCGCCGCCCGGCAGCGGATCAGCCCCGGTCGCGCAGCAGCTTCTGGATCCTGCCGCCGAGCTTCATCACCTTCATCAGGGTCGCGGGTTCCAGGCGCAGCATCTCCTCGCCCCAGGCCGACAACGCGTTCATCAACGCCAGGGTCTCGCGGATGCGGGCGCGCACGTCGGGCGGTTCTTCGGAGAGCTGCGGATCGACGGAGAGCTCGCGCAGCATCTCCACCGTCGGGTCGAACTCGCGGGCCTTGCGCTCGCGCACCACGGTCCGGAACAGTTCCCAGACATCCTGCAGCGTCTCGAAGTGGTCGCGGCGGTCGCCGAGCAGGTGCACGACCTTGACCAGGTTGAGGTTGCCGAGTTCGCGCAGGCTGTTGCTGACGTTGGACCGGGCCACCATGAGCGTCTCGGCGATCTCGTCCGCTGGCATCGGCCGCCCGGCGAGGAACAGCAGCGCATGGATCTGCGCCACGGTGCGGTTCACGCCCCAGCGCGCGCCCATCTCGCCCCAGTGCAGGACGAAACGGCGACTCAGCGGCGACAGCGGATCGGGCCCGGCCATGGCGGCTCTCCGACAGGGGGATTGCGGACAGGCTAAATCTGCCATATATTTCTGTCAAGACAGAAATTACAGGCGTGGAGGACTGCGATGGACGGCCACGGGAAGGCTGGCAGGGTGCTGGTCCTGGGCGGCGCAGGGTTCATCGGGCGCCACGTCGTCGAAGCACTGGCGCAGCGGGGATGCCGGGTGTCGATCGGCAGCCGCCATCCCGGGCGCCGCCAGCGCGCGGCCGGCGCGGGGTTCGCCTACCGCGGGATCCGGATGGAACGGATGCTGGCGGCGGACGACTGGCACGCGGAACTGGACGCGGTCGACGCCGTCGTGAACTGCGTCGGGATCCTCCGCGAACGCGGGCGCGAGACCTACGACCGGGTGCACCATCGCGCCCCCGCCGCGCTCGCGGCCGCCTGCCGTGTCCGGGGGATACGCCTGGTGCATGTCTCCGCGCTCGGTTTCGACGAGGCGCTGCGCAGCCGGTTCCTGCATTCCAAGCACGACGGCGAACTGGCCTTGCGGGCGAGCGGTGCGGACTGGCACATCGTCCGGCCCTCGCTGCTGGACGGCGAAGGCGGCACCGGGGGCGCCCGCTGGATCCGGCGCGTCGCGCGGTGGCCGGTCCATCCGCTGCCGCGTGGGGCGACAGGACGGATCGCGGTCCTCGACGCGCGGGACCTGGGGGAAGCCATCGCCACGCTGGCCGTGGACGGCGCGGGCGAACGGGAGCACGACCTCGGCGGCACGCATTCGCGCACGCTCGCCGAACACCTGGGCGCGATGCGTGCACTGCACACCCCGCGACCGGCCCGCGTGGTGCGCCTGCCCGACTGGCTCGCCCGCGCGACCGCGCACCTGTGCGACCTGCTGCACTGGACGCCGTTCTCGTACGGCCACTGGGAATTGCTGCAGCGGGACAACGCGCCGCGCGACAATCGCCTGCCGGCGCTGCTCGGACGCACACCGCGCACCGTGGGCGCCACGGTCGCGCCGCCGGCACTGGCGCCCGAACCGCGACGCGCGAGGACACCGGCATGACCCAACCGCATGTGCTGATCGTCGGTGGCGGCTTCGCCGGGCTCTGGGCGGCGCGGGCGCTGGCCCGGTCGCCGGTGCGGGTCACGCTGCTCGACCGCGGCAACCACCACCTGTTCCAGCCACTGCTGTACCAGGTCGCGACCGCCGGGCTGTCCGCGCCCGACATTGCGGCGCCGCTGCGCCACATCCTGCGGCGGCAGCGCAACGTCACGGTGCTGATGGGCGAGGCGATCGCGGTGGACAAGGCCCGGCGCGAGGTCCGGCTCGCGGACGGAACGTCGATCGCCTACGACACGTTGGTGCTGGCGTCGGGCGCGACGCACGCGTACTTCGGGCACGACGACTGGACCGCGCATGCGCCCGGGCTCAAGACGCTGGACGACGCCCTGGCGATCCGTCGCCGCATCCTCGTCGCGTTCGAGCGGGCGGAAAGCGAAGCGGACCCCGTGGCGCGCGACGCCTGGCTGACGTTCGCGGTCGTCGGTGGCGGACCGACCGGCGTCGAGCTCGCCGGCACGCTTGCCGAGATCGCCCGGCACACGTTGAGCCGCGAGTTCCGGAACATCGACCCGCGCCGCACCCGCGTCCTGCTGCTCGAAGCCGGCGCGCGCGTCCTGGCGACCTTCCCCGGATCGCTCTCGGCCAAGGCGACCGCACAGCTCGAGCGGCTCGGCGTGGAGGTCCGCACCGCCGCGTCCGTCACCCGGATCGATGCCGGCGGCGTCGAGTTCGGGGAAGAACGCATCGGCGCGCGCACGGTGCTCTGGGCAGCGGGCGTCGCGGCCTCGCCGCTGGGACGCACGCTGGACGTGCCGCTGGATCGCGCGGGGCGCGTGCGGGTCGGACCGGACCTGTGCGTCCCGGGCCACGCGGAGATCTTCGTCGCGGGGGACCTCGCGTCGATCGAGACCGGCGGCAGGCCGGTGCCGGGTGTCGCGCCCGCGGCCAAGCAGATGGGCGACCACGTCGCCGCGACCATTCGCGCCCGGCTGGCCGGCAAGCGCGCGCCGCCGCCGTTCCGGTACCGCGACTACGGCAACCTCGCCACCATCGGGCGGCGCGCCGCGGTCGTGGACCTGCACGGCCTGCGTTTCTCGGGGTTCGCGGCCTGGGCCTTCTGGCTGGCCGCGCACATCTTCTTCCTGATCGGGTTCCGCAACCGGCTGGTCGTCCTGCTGGACTGGGCGGTCGCGTACTGGACCTACCAGCGGAACGCGCGGATCGTGCTGGGCGACGACGAGCCTCGCCGCTGAAGCGGCTCCCTCACGGGCAACCGGTCAGGCGACGAAGAGCGCCTTCATCTTCTTGAGGGCGTTCGCCTCGACCTGGCGGATGCGCTCGGCGGACACGCCGTACTCGTCGGCCAGTTCCTGCAGCGTGACCTTGTTGCCGTCGTCGAGCCAGCGCCGACGGATGATGTCGCGCGAGCGCGCGTCGAGTTGCGCCAGTCCCTCGCGCAGCAGCTCGAGCTGGTGGTCCTCGGTGTCGTTGCGCTCGTACGCCTGGGCCGGGCCCTCGTCCTGCGCCATCAGGTAGGCGGCGGGCGCGGGCGGACCGTGGTCGTCGTCGTCATCGGCGGTGAGGTCGAAACCGATGTCGCGCCCGGACAGGCGCGACTCCATCTCGAGCACCTCGCGCTCGGAGACGTTGAGGTCGGCGGCCACCGCGCGCACTTCCTCGGCGTTCAACCAGCCCAGGCGCTTCTTGCTCTTGCGCAGGTTGAAGAACAGCTTGCGCTGCGCCTTGGTCGTGGCGACCTTGACGATGCGCCAGTTGCGCAGGATGAACTCGTGCATCTCCGCGCGGATCCAGTGCACGGCGAAGCTGACCAGGCGCACGCCGACGTCCGGGTCGAAGCGCTTGACCGCCTTCATCAGGCCGATGTTGCCTTCCTGGATGAGGTCGCCGAGCTGCAGGCCGTAACCGTTGTAGCCGCGGGCGACGTGCACGACGAAGCGCAGGTGCGACATGACCAGCTCGCGCGCGGCCTCCAGGTCGTCCTCGTCGCGGAAGCGGCGCGCCAGGGCCTGCTCGTCCTCGGCCGACAGGACCGGGATCTGGTGCACCGCGCCGATGTACGCGTCCAGCGAACCGATCGCGGACGGGACCGGGAGGTTGTTGGCCACCAGGGCGTTCGAAAGCGGGAGGTCGGCGACAGCGGCTTGGGTCATGGCGGTGATTTTAGCAGTCCGTGTTGGTGAGTGCTAAAGCCCGTTCCGGGCCTCGGCGTCCTGTTCATGGAACGCTGGGAGGTTCGCGGGCGGCCATTGGCGCACGCGAGGCGTTAGCCAGACGTCGGGGCGGCGTCACCAGGTTCAAGGGCCGTTCGGGCTGGCAGGGCCCAGTCGATGGGCCGCCCGCCCCGCCGTTCGAGCCAGGCGTTGGTGGCCGAGAAGTGCCCGCAGCCGAGGAATCCCCGGTGCGCCGACAGCGGCGAGGGGTGCGGGGCGGTCAGGACCCGGTGCCGCCGGCGGTCGATCCGCGCGCCCTTCTTCTGGGCGTGGCTGCCCCACAGCAGGAACACCAGGCCCTCGCGCTCGCGGTCGAGGGTCTCGACGATGTGGTCGGTGAAGCCCTCCCAGCCCTTGCCGGCATGGGCGCCGGCGCGGCCCTCCTCCACCGTCAGCACCGCGTTGAGCAGCAGGACGCCCTGGCGCGCCCAGGGCAGCAGGCAGCCGTGGTCCGGCCGCGGGATCCCGAGGTCGCGCTGGAGTTCCTTGTAGATGTTGTCCAGCGACGGCGGCACCGGCACGCCCGGCTGGACGGAGAAGCACAGGCCATGCGCCTGCCCGGCGCCGTGGTACGGATCCTGGCCGAGGATCACGACGCGGGTGGCGTCGAAGGGCGTGGCCTCCAGCGCGCCGAAGATCCGCGGCCCGGGCGGAAAGATTCGAGCGCCCGCCGCCTTGCGCTCGCGCAGGAACGCCGCCAGCCGCTGCATGTCGTCCCGCAGCAGGTAGTCCCCCACCCGCGCCTTCCACGACGCCTCCAGCTGCACCCGATCCTCAGACACGGGACGAGCGGTTTGTGCCACGGATGAACACGGATGAACACGGATAGAGCAAACAAACATGAAAAGCTTTATCCGTGTTCATCCGTGTCAATCCGTGGCTGAAAATGCTTTCTGTTCGGGGAGGCGGGACAGGCGGAGCTGGAAGAGGGCCTTGGTGACGAGGAGGCGTTCCTCGATGGGCTTGAGGACGAGGTCGTTGGCGCCCTCGCGCAGGAGTTCGGCCTGGTTGTCGGGGTTGGCGTCGCCGGTCATCACGAGCACCGGGAGCTGGCGCTTGCCGTAGCCCCAGTCGTCGCGCAGCCGCTGCAGCAGGTCGCGGCCCTCGAGCTTGCCCTTGAGGTAGACGTCGGTGAGCACGAGGTCGATGCCCGGGCCGTCGCCCGCCTCGCGCCTGGCTTCCAGCCACGCGAGCGCGTCCTCGACGCTGATCGTGTGCTCCACCTGCATGCCGCAGCGCTCGAGCCAGCGCTTGGTGGCCAGCGCGACGACGCGACTGTCCTCGACGTACAGGACGCGCGCGCCCGGGATCGGTTCGGGCTGCACGTAGCCGCGGATGAACGCGGCGAGCGCCCCGTGGCCGAGCGACTTGTCGAAGTAGTCGGTGACGTCTTCGGTGAACTTGCGCGACTCGAGCAACTGTTGCGCGTTGCCCGACACGACGATCACCGGGACGTAGGCCTGGCCGGCGGCCTCGCGCACCGCGCGCGCGAGCTGCAGGCCGTCGCCGTCGGGCAGGTCGAGCGCCGTGGTGACGAGGTCGAACGGCCCGTGCTCGAGGGCGCTGCGCGCTTCCTCCAGGCCGGCGCAGGACGTCACGCGCACGCCAGGAAGCTCGCGCTCGAGCACGTCACCGATCAGCTTGCGCACGAGCTTCGAGCCGTCCACCACCATGACGCGGGGCGCGTCGCCGGCGACGTGGCGCAGGTCGTTGGCGTCCATCACGCGTCCACCGGGCGGGTCAGCCGCAGGAAGTGGCCGGTCACGATGCCGGCGCCGAGCCAGCCGAGCGCCATCGCGCCGAGCAGCACCCAGCCGGCCTGCGCCGCGCCGAGGCCCTCGAGCGCGAAGTCGCTGGCGTAGCTCGCGGACAGTTCGGCGAGCGGCCCGCGCAGCGCGAGGTGCGTGGCGGTCAGCAGGGCCAGGGCGAGCACGCCCGCTCCCAGGCCGTACCACGCACCGAGGTACAGGAAGGGACGCCGGATGAAGCCGTCGCTCGCGCCCAGCAGTTGCAGCACGCCGATCTCCTCGCGGCGCGACTGGATGTCCAGGCGCACGGTGTTGCCGACGACGAGCAGCGCGCCCAGGCCAAGCAGCAACGCGAGCACCATGGCCACGCGCCCGCCGAAGCGCAGCCAGCCGTCGAGCCGGCGCCGCCATTCGGCATCGTGCTGAACGATCTCCACGCCCTCGGCGGCGCGCAGCGAATCGGCGAGCAGCGCGCCGTCGCCGGCGGGCGTCACCAGCAGCACGCTCGGCAGCGGGTTGTCGTCCAGCGCGTCCACTGCGGTGTCGAGCCCGCCCTGCTCGCGCAGTTCGGCCAGGCCCTGGTCGGGCGTGCGCAACTCGACCGCGGCGACGTCGTCGCGCGCGCGCAGTTCGTCGGCCATCGCCGCCGCGCGTCCGGCGTCGACCTCGACATCGAGGAACAGCGCGATCTGGCGCGACTGCTGCGCGCTGCCCGCGAAGCGCCCGACGTTGTCGAGCACCAGCCAGAGGCCCAGCGGCAGCGCGAGCGCCACCGCCATCACGCCGATCGTGAGCAGCGTGGACCACGGCCGGCGCGCGAAGCGCCCGAGCGCGGAGACCAGGCTGTACGCGTGGTGGTCGAGCCAGGCCTTCACTCTGCGAGGTCCTCGGGCTGGATGTCGTCCACCAGGCGCCCGTGGTCGAGCACCAGCACGCGCTTGCGCATGCGCTTGACCAGGTGCAGGTCGTGGCTGGCCACCATCACCGCGGTGCCGCGCTCGGGCAGCGAGGCGAACAGCGCCATGATCTCGGCCGACAGCGTGGGGTCGAGGTTGCCGGTCGGCTCGTCGGCGACCAGCAGCGCGGGCTCGGCGATGATCGCGCGGGCGATGCCGACGCGCTGCTGCTCGCCGGCCGACAGCTGCGTCGGCAGCGCGCGCTCGCGGTCGGCCAGGCCGAGCCGTTCCAGCGCGCTGCGCACGCGCTTGCCGGCCTCCGCGCGCCCGGTGCCGCGCAGCACCAGCGGCAGCGCGACGTTCTCGCCGACGGTGCGGTCGGCCAGCAGCCGGTGGTCCTGGTACACGACGCCGATGGCGCGACGGTGCAGCGGGACCTTGCGCCCGCGCACCTTGGCCAGGTTGCGCTCGTCGAACAGCACGGTGCCGCGGTTCGGGCGTTCGGCCAGCTGGACGAGCTTGAGCAGCGTGCTCTTGCCCGCGCCCGAGTGGCCGGTGATGAACAGCATCTCGCCCGGTGCCATGGCGAAGCTGACGTCCTCCAGTGCGACGCGCCCCCCCGGGTACTGCTTGCTGACGTTGTCGAAGCGCAGGACGCTCATGTGTCGCCGGTCAGTGGGTGCTTCGCGGGCCGCGCGTGACCAGGGACTTCAGGCCGCGGCCGATGCGGGTGAGCAGTGACGGCGATTCTGCCTTGTGCGGCTGCGGCTTGGCGGGGCCCCGCTGCGGCTTGGCCTGCGGCTTCGCCTGCGGGGCGCCACCCTCGGCGCCTTCGATGCGCTTGCCGCGCCGGCGCCGGCGGCGCTTGCGGGCCGGGCGCTCGCCCTCGGTGCCGGGGGCCGGGCGGGCTTTGCCGCCTCGTCGACGGGCGCGGGCTTCGCCTCGTCGGCGGTCCGCCGCGGCCGACGCTCCCTGCGGGGCTCGCCGCTGCGCTCGCCGCGACCGCGGCCACCGCCGGCGCCGCCCGCGCCGCGACGCCCGCCGCCACGGCGCGCATCGTCCGCCGCGCGCTGCTCGCGCGCCTCGCGGAAGATCTCGCCGATGCTCTCGCCTTCCTCGGCCTGCACTTCCACGCCCG
>CAMLHR010000029.1 GCA_946479915.1 uncultured Lysobacter sp. | reverse complement strand
ATGTCGTTGCCGAACGCGGCCTTGGCCTCGGACTTGGTGGTCGCGATGGCGTTGTGCAGGTGCGCCTCGGTGTGGACCACGCGCATGCCGCGCCCGCCGCCGCCGCCCGCGGCCTTGACGATGACCGGGTAGCCGATCTCGCCGGCGATCTTCGCGTTGGTGGCCGCGTCGTCGCCCAGCGGGCCGCCGCTGCCGGGCACGCACGGCACGCCGGCGTCCTTCATGGCGCGGATCGCTTCGACCTTGTCGCCCATCAGGCGGATGGTGTCGGCCTTCGGGCCGATGAACACGAAGCCCGACTGCTCCACGCGCTCGGCGAACGCGGCGTTCTCGGAGAGGAAGCCGTAGCCGGGGTGGATGGCCTGCGCGTCGGTGACCTCGGCCGCGGCGATGATCGCCGGCATGTTGAGGTAGCTCTCGGCCGACGGGGCGGGGCCGATGCAGACCGACTCGTCGGCCATGGCCACGTGCTTGAGGTTGCGGTCCACGGTGGAATGCACCGCGACCGTGCGGATGCCCAGCGCGTGGCACGCGCGCAGGATGCGCAGCGCGATCTCGCCGCGGTTGGCGATGACGACCTTGTCCAGCATGACGGCCGCCTCAGCCGATCACGAACAGCGGCTCGTCGAACTCGACGGGCTGGCCGTTCTCGGCGATGACCTTCAGGACCGTGCCCGAGACTTCCGCCTCGATCGGGTTGAACATCTTCATGGCCTCGATGATGCCGAGGGTGTCGCCGGCCTTGACCTGCTGGCCGACGGTGACGAACGGCGGCTTGTCGGGCGAGGGCGAGGCGTAGAAGGTGCCGACCATCGGCGCGCGGACGACGTCGCCGTCGGGCAGCGCCGCGGCGGCGGACTCGGCGGGCTTGCCGCCGCCGGTGGGGCCGTCGACCGGGGACTGCATCGGCATGGCGCGCGGGGCCTCGTGCTGGACGACCTGCATCGGCGCGCCCATGGCCATGCCGCCCTTGGGCACGCGGGCCAGGCGCACGGATTCCTCGCCTTCCTTGATCTCGATTTCGGAGAGGTTCGACGCTTCCAGCAGGTCGATGAGCTTCTTGATCTTGCGCAGGTCCATGTGGCGCCTCTTACTTTGCGGTGGGACCCAGGCGCGACATGGCCGCGTCCAGGGCATAGCGGTAGCTGTCCGCGCCGAAGCCGGCGACGACGCCGACCGCCAGGTCGCTGAAATAGCTCTTCTGGCGGAAGGGTTCCCGGGCGTGCGGGTTGGACAGGTGGATCTCGATGAAGGGCAGCTCGACGGCGGCCAGCGCGTCGCGCAGGGCCACCGAGGTGTGGGTCAGGCCGGCGGGGTTGACCAGGACGAAGGCGGTGCCGTCGTCGCGGGCGGCCTGCACGCGGTCGACCAGGACGTGCTCGGCATTGGACTGCAGGCACTCGAGCGCGTGGCCCGACGCGGCGGCCTGGGCCTTCAGCGCGTCGTCGATCTGTGCGAGGGTCGCGTGGCCGTAGACCGCCGGCTCGCGCGTGCCGAGCAGGTTGAGGTTGGGGCCATGCAGGACCAGCAGCTGCGCCATCCGTGTCCGGCCGGGCGGAAAGGAGGGGCAGTCTGGGGGAAGGGCCGGGTCCGTGTCCAGTTCGTTACTGGGCAGTTCGCCGACGTTCGCCGGGATTTAAGCGTTTGTTTGAGTCAGGGTTCCAGCGCGTCCGTGACCCAGCCGTCGATTTCGCCATGCGCGAAGGGGCCGATCTTCTGCCGGAGCAGCCGTCCGTCGGCGCCGACCAGGGCGGTGTAGGGCAGCACGCCGGCCGGATTGCCGAGCCGGACCCCGGCATCGGCGGGGCCGGGGGTGTCGAGCAGGATCGGGTAGCTGACCGGGATCCGGCGGAGGAAGGCCTCGACTGCCGCGGGGTCGTCCAGGGCGATGCCGACCACCTGCGTGCCGTTCGCGCCCTGGGCGGCGTGGAAGCGCTGCAGCTCCGGCATTTCCTCGATGCAGGGGCCGCACCAGCTCGCCCAGAGGTTCACCAGCACGGGCCGCCCGGCCGCGAAGCCGGGGACGGTGGCGGTGCCGCCACCCAGCGCGGGCAGGGTCACCTCGGGCACGGGTTCGCCCAGGCGGGCGACGGGTACGCCGTCCGGCACCTCGGCGGTGGCGGTGAGCACGCGCTGCACCGCGCGCTGGCCGGCCTCGGTCCCGAGCAGGGGGCCGGGTCCGCGGACGGCGAGCGCCGCGACGACGCCGAGCGCGCCCGCGGCGAGCGCGACCAGCACGACCTTCGTGTTGCCGCCCATCAGGGCGCGTCCGTCGCGCGCTGCACGCGCGCGCTGAAGTCGCCAGCGTCCTCGAAACCGGACAGGCGCTGGTCGCGGCGCTCGGCGCCGCCGGTGAAGAACAGCGTGGCGGGCGGGCCGATGATCCCGAAGCGCTGCATCAGCGCCTGGTCGACGGCGTCGTTCGCAGTGACGTCCGCCTTGAGCAGCACGAAGCCGTCGAGCGCGTCGTGCACCACGGCCTCGGTGAACGTGTACTTCTCCATTTCCTTGCAGGCCACGCACCAGTCGGCATAGAAGTCGAACAGCAGCGGGCGGCCGGCCGCGGCGGCCGCGGCGACTTCGCGTTCGAGGTCCTCGACCGACTTGATGGTGCGGAACTCGAGCGCCTGCGCGGGCGCGCGGGTGAGGCCGTCGAGCGGACGCAGCGGGTCGTGCCCGACGAGCTGCGCGCCGCCGACGACCAGCAGCGCGAGGCCGGCGAAGCGCGCGAGCAGGCGCTTGTGCGCGGCCGCGTCCGGCTTCGCCAGCCCGAACGCCCAGGCCGCCGCGCCCAGCGCGAGCAGGCCCCACAGCGCCAGCGTCGCGGCACCGGGCAGGATCCGCGACAGCATCCAGATCGCCAGCCCGAGGAACACGAAGCCGAAGACGCGCTGCACCGCGGTCATCCACGGGCCGGACGTCGGCAGGCCGCGGCCGGCGGCGACGCCGAACGCGAGCAGAGGCAGGCCCATGCCGATCGCCAGCGCGAACAGCGCCGCGCCGCCGAAGACGGGGTCGCGCGTCTGCCCGATGTAGAGCACCGCGGCGGCGAGCGGCGGCGCGACGCACGGACCGACGATCAGCGCCGACAGCGCGCCCATCGCGGCCACGCCCGGCCACGACCCGCCACGCTGGCGGTCGGCCACGGCGCCCAGCTTCGCGCGCAGCGCCGGCGGCAGCTGCAGTTCGTACAGGCCGAACATGGACAGCGCGAGTGCGACGAACAGCGCCGCGAACGCCACCAGCACCCACGGCTGCTGGAACGCGGCCTGCAGGTTGGCGCCGACCAGCCCCGCGACGACGCCGGCAGCGGTGAACACCAGCGCGTTGGCCAGGACGTACACGCCCGACAGCGACAGCGCGCGGCCGGTGCCGATGCGGCCGCCATGCGCGGCGTTCGCACCGGCGATCAGCCCCGACAGGATCGGGATCATCGGCAGCACGCAGGGCGTGAACGCCAGCAGCAGCCCCGCGCCGAGGAACAGCAGCAGCGCGACCGCGCGGCCTTCGCCCTCGAGGCGTGCGGCGAGCAGCTGGTCTTCCGCCTGCGGCGGGGGTGATGTTCTTGTGGGAGCCGCTTCAGCGGCGACGGCTTCTTCGGATGCACCTGACCCGGGCAAAGAGCTCGCCGCTGAAGCGGCTCCCACAGGGGAGGGTGAACCATCCACTGGGGGCGCCGGCGACGCGCGTCCATCCGGCAGCACGACCTCGACCACCCGCGTCATCGGGGGGTAGCAGATGCCTTCGTCCTGGCAGCCCTGGAAATGCGCGGTGACGGTGAGGTCGCCGCCGCCGTCGCGGGCGCGGCGCAGCGGGACGGCGACGTCCACCGGTTCGAAGAACACCGTCGTGCGGCCGAAGAACTCGTCCTCGTGCGACGTGCCGGCCGGCCATTGCGGCGCGCCCGCGCGCAGGCCCGTCGCCTCGACGGCGGGGCCGTCGAGCGCGAGCGTGGTGCGGTCGCGGTAGAGGTAGTAGCCCGGCGCCGGGGTGAAGCGCAGCAGCAGCGTGTCGGCGTCGCGCGCGATCGCGTCGAAGCCGAACGCCTGCGCCTCCGGCAGCGGTTCGTCGCCGGGCCCGAGCAGCGACGGGGGCGGCGCGCGCCCGAGCAGCGCGCCGGTCGCGGGCACCGCGTCCATCGCGGCGCCGGCGGGGACGTCCACGACGACGTTGCGCGTCTGCGGCGGATAGCAGATGCCCTCGTCCCAGCAGCCCTGGTACTTCACCTCGACCGTCACCGGTCCGCCGGCGCCGGTGCCGGGCAGGACCGCGGCGACGTCGCTGCGGTAGGTCTCGACCTCGCCGAAGAACTCGTCGGTGTACTGCTTGCCGGGCGGCAGTTGCAGGGCGTCCGCCACGAAGGCGCCGTCCACGACGCGCGCGGCCATGCGATGGCGGTACAGGTAGTAGCCGTCCTCGATGTCCCAGTGCAGCACGATGCGGCCGGCCGACGGCGCGCTGGCGGTCAGTTCGAACGCCTCGTCCACCTGCAGCAGGTCGTCGGGATCGATCGCGGCGGCGGCCGCGCCGGGGAGGCCGGCGAGCGCCAGCAGCAGGAGTCCAGCTCGGGTCATCGGTCAGCCGTCCGCGCGGGTCTGTTCGGCGACCCAGTCCAGGTAGGCGGCCAGGCCGCCGGCCACTTCGAACGCCAGCAGCTCGGGAAGTTCATACGGATGCAGCGCGCGCACCTGTTCGGTCAGCGCGTCGAGGCGGTCCGCCGTGGTCTTGATCACCAGCAGCACCTCGTCGGACCGCTCGATGCCGCCCTGCCAGCGATAGACCGAGCGCAACCCGGGCAGCTGGTTGACGCAGGCGGCCAGGCGCGCTTCGACCAGGGCATCGGCGATGCGGTCGGCCGACGCGGCGTCGGGACAGGTGCAGAAGCAGGCGAGGACGGCCATCCGGATAGCCTAGCCGCTATGGCGCGGGCGGCCGCGGGTGCCGGTCAGTTGCTCGGCCAGTTCGACCAGCGGCACGCGCGCCTGGACCGGCGCCTCGCGGAACGCGGCGAGCAACCGACGTTCCATCGGGTCGTCCACCATCAGCGCGTCCACCGCGACCACCTCGTCCAGCAGCGCGTCGGCCGACGGCGACATCGCGCCGCGCCCGGTAGCGAGCCATTCGAAGTGGACGCCGGTCAGCAGGGCGAGCTGGCGCAGGTGGGCCATGCTCGGCTTGCCGCGTTGCGCTTCCCAGTGGCTGACGGCGCTGCGCTGCAGGCCCAGTTCGGCGGCCAGTTGCGCCTGCGAATACCCGGCGCTGCGCCGCGCGATGCGGATCCGGTGGGCCGCGCCGGTGGCGTGGCTGCCGGCGATCGGGCGTTCCGTATTCATGTCCCTGTCTCCGCGGGGTGGCTACCGATACTCACGGGGTGATTGATACTAGCGTCAAGTTGTCTAGTTTCAATAGCCTTCCCCATAAAAGGCTATCAAATCCGGACATTCTTGGCACTTGCCGCGCAATCCGCTACCGGAACTAGCCGATATTCCCGCAAGTCCCTATTTCAAAAGGGTTTGGGACTTGGCATCGTTGGCCCCGTCGGCAGGGACGCCGACCTCGCACTTCGGTGCGGGCGACATGGAACCGGCCCGGTACCTTCAATTCCGCGCGTCCCTGACCAACTGTCGACCCTGAGCGCGCATTCCCCCCTGGATGCGCGCTTTTTTTGCGCCGCTTCGGACCGCGTGCCTTGAAAGGCCACGCGGGCCCCCCATCTGTGCACGGTCCCGGTCCACCGGGCCTTCGTTCGTGCCGGTCGTTGGCAGTCTCCCTGGGCGACTGCTAACATCGCGGCCCTTTTCCCACCCACATCAGTTACTTGCGAGGGTTGCAATGAACATCAAGCCGCTCCACGACCGCGTGGTCATCAAGCGCATGGAAGAAGAAAAGATGTCCGCCGGCGGCATCGTGATTCCCGACTCCGCGGCCGAGAAGCCGATCAAGGGCGAGGTCGTCGCCGTCGGCGAGGGCAAGGCCCTGGACAACGGCAGCGTGCGCGCGCCGAAGGTGAAGGTCGGCGACAAGGTGCTGTTCGGCAAGTACAGCGGCACCGAAGTGAAGCTCGACGGCACCGAGTACCTGGTGGTCAAGGAAGACGACATCTTCGCGATCCTCGGCTGAGCGCTTCCCCAGCCCCTAGCCCCCAGACCCGCATTTTTCTTTTTCAGAGGTAACGAAACATGGCTGCCAAGGAAATCCGTTTCGGCGAGGACGCGCGCTCCAAGATGCTGCGCGGCGTCAACACGCTCGCCAATGCCGTCAAGGCCACCCTGGGCCCGAAGGGCCGCAACGTCGTGCTCGAGAAGAGCTACGGCGCGCCGACGATCACCAAGGACGGCGTGTCCGTCGCCAAGGAGATCGAGCTGCAGGACAAGTTCGAGAACATGGGCGCGCAGATGGTGAAGGAGGTCGCGTCGAAGACCTCCGACAACGCCGGTGACGGCACCACCACCGCGACCGTGCTGGCGCAGGCGATGATCCGCGAGGGCATGAAGGCGGTCGCCGCCGGCATGAACCCGATGGACCTCAAGCGCGGCATCGACAAGGCGGTCACCGCCGCCGTCGCCGAGCTGAAGAACATCTCCAAGCCCACCGCCGACGACAAGGCCATCGCGCAGGTCGGCACGATCTCCGCCAACTCCGACGAGTCGATCGGCAACATCATCGCCGACGCGATGAAGAAGGTCGGCAAGGAAGGCGTGATCACGGTCGAGGAGGGCTCGGGCCTGGAGAACGAGCTCGACGTCGTCGAGGGCATGCAGTTCGACCGCGGCTACCTGTCGCCGTACTTCATCAACAACCAGCAGTCGATGTCGGCCGAGCTGGACGATCCCTTCATCCTGCTGCACGACAAGAAGATCTCGAACGTGCGCGACCTGCTGCCCGTCCTCGAGGGCGTGGCCAAGGCGGGCAAGCCGCTGCTGATCGTGGCGGAAGAGGTCGAGGGCGAGGCGCTGGCGACGCTGGTGGTCAACACCATCCGCGGCATCGTCAAGGTCTGCGCGGTCAAGGCGCCGGGCTTCGGTGATCGCCGCAAGGCGATGCTGGAGGACATGGCCGTCCTGACCGGCGGCACCGTGATCTCCGAGGAAGTCGGCCTGTCGCTCGAGAAGGCGACGATCAACGACCTGGGCCGCGCGAAGAAGGTGCAGGTCTCCAAGGAGAACACCACCCTCATCGACGGCGCCGGCGACACCAAGGGCATCGAGGCGCGCATCAAGCAGATCAAGGCGCAGATCGAGGAGACCTCCTCGGACTACGACCGCGAGAAGCTGCAGGAGCGCGTGGCGAAGCTGGCCGGCGGAGTGGCGGTGATCAAGGTCGGTGCCTCGACCGAGATCGAGATGAAGGAGAAGAAGGCGCGCGTCGAGGACGCCCTGCACGCGACCCGTGCGGCGGTGGAGGAAGGCGTGGTGCCGGGCGGCGGCGTCGCCCTGATCCGTGCGCTGTCGGCGCTGGCCAACCTCAAGGGCGACAACGAGGACCAGAACCACGGCATCGCGATCGCCAAGCGTTCGATGGAAGCCCCGCTGCGCGAGATCGTCACCAACGCCGGCGAGGAGCCGAGCGTGGTGCTCAACAACGTGGCGTCCGGCAAGGACAACTACGGCTACAACGCGCAGACCGGCGAGTACGGCGACATGGTCGGCATGGGCATCCTGGACCCGACCAAGGTGACCCGCACCGCGCTGCAGAACGCGGCGTCCATCGCCGGCCTGATGATCACCACCGAGGCGATGGTGGGCGAGCTGCCGAAGAAGGACGAGCCGGCGATGCCGGCCGGCGGTGGCATGGGCGGCATGGGCGGCATGGACTTTTAATTTTGCTTCGCGAAATTGAAAGTCGTCCACTAGCGCCATCCCCGGCCTTCGCCGCCTGCGGCGGCGACCGCCCCCAACTTGGGGGCTAGGCTGAACGGCAAAGGCCCCGCGCGACCGCGTGGGGCCTTTCTTTTTCCCGTTCAGGCGGGGGGATAGCTATACCGTTCAGTTCTTTTTTGCAGTGCAGCGTGCATCACTCGTAACGTTTCCTTCACGATGGTCCCGCATCCCGACGTGGGGGAGGGAGCAGGCCCGTATCCGGTTCGCCGGTGCGGGCTTTTTATTTGCGCTTGCCATCGGGTCCGGCGACGCGCCGGCGTTCCCTGCGAAGATGGCCCGATGACTTCGGACGCCCTCGAAGCCCACCTCCAGCGCTCGCTCGACCGCCTGCCCACCGCGCCCCCGGCCGTGCGGCACCTGGCGATCGCCAGCGATTTCGCCATCGACACCCTCGCCCGGCAGCCCGGGCTGGCCGACGCGTGGCTGGCCGATCCGGCCGCGGGCCCGCCGGCGCCGCCCGTCCTGGCGCCGGACGCCAAGGCGGATTGGGCCGGCGCGCTGCGCCGCTACCGGACGGCCGCCTCGGCGCGGCTCGCGTGGCGGGACGTGCAGGGGCTGGACGACATCGGCGACACGCTGGCGGGGACGACGGCGCTGGCCGAGCGTTGCCTCGCGCTGGCGCTGGACGCGCTGGAGGCCGACTTCGCGACGCGGCACGGGGTGGTGCGCGCGCCGGATGGCAGTCCGCAGCGGCTGGTCGTCTTCGCGCTCGGCAAGCTCGGCGGCGGCGAACTCAACTTCTCCTCGGACATCGACCTGGTCTACGCGTTCCCGCGCGGCGGGGAGTCGGACGGCGCGCGCGCGCTCGGCGCCGAGGACTGGTTCGCGCGGCTGGGGCAACAGCTGGCGAAACTGCTCGACGAACGCACGGTGGACGGGTTCTGCCATCGCGTGGACCTGCGCCTGCGGCCGTTCGGTAACGCGGGGCGCGTGGCGCTGTCGTTCGCGGCGATGGAGCAGTACTTCCAGCGCGAGGGCCGCGACTGGGAACGCTATGCCTGGCAGAAGGCGCGCCCGGTGGCGGGGGACCTCGCGGCCGGGGCCGAATTCCTGCGCACGCTGCGGCCGTTCGTCTACCGGCGCTACCTGGACTACGGCGCGCTCGACGGCCTGCGCGAGATGAAGGCGGCGATCGCCGCCGAGG
>CAMLHR010000028.1 GCA_946479915.1 uncultured Lysobacter sp. | reverse complement strand
GTCGCGATGCTGTCGGCGTGGGGCATCGCGGCCGCCGTGCTCGCCATCGTCGGCGCGCTCGCGACGCTGGCGTGCACGGCGATGATCTACGCGTCGCTCAAGCCGATCCCCGCGTGGTCGCACCGGTCGGTGCCCGCGGTCTACCTGGCGTTCGCGTTGTCGGGCGGGGCCTTCCTGCTGGCGGCGCTGGCGTCGGCGGTAGAGGGCATCGTCCCCGGAGGCTGGGGGCTCGCCGGCCTCGCGCTACTCGCGCTGGCGCTGTGGCCGCTCAAGTGGCGCTACTGGCGCGACATCGACACGTCACCGCTCGCGCAGCGGCGCGGCGACGCCGTCGGCCTGCCGCAACGCACGGTGCGCCGGTTCGAGGGGCCGACCACCGAGTCGAACTACATCACCCGCGAGATGGGCTTCGTGCTGGCGCGGCGGCACGCACGGACATTGCGCATCGTGGCCGTCGTGCTGTTTTCGGTGGTGCCCGTGGCCTGCGTCGCGCTGGTGGCGTGGGCGGGCGGCGGCTGGGGGTGGCTGGCGGTGGCGGCCGTGGGTGCGGTGGCAGGGGCGTTCGTGGAGCGCTGGCTGTTCTTTGCGCAGGCGCGGCATGTGGTGACGCTTTATTACTGATGGGTCGCCGCTGAAGCGGCTCCTACATCATGAGGCGAACGGGCCGGTGTTGGGCTCGGCGTTGGCGATGATGATTTCGGCGGCGCCCTGGGCGAGGAGGGCGTCGGCGACTTGGCGGCCGAGGGATTCGGGATCGGTGGCGGCACCCATCGCATCGGCGCGGACGAGGCGGCCGTCGGCGGCGTCGCCCACCAGGCCCGCCAGGTGCAGGCGCGCGCCGTCCAGCGTCGCGAATGCGGCGACCGGCACGTGGCAGCTGCCGTGCAGCGCGCGGTTCATGGCGCGCTCCGCGGTGACGCACGTGCGCGTGATCGCGTCGTCGAGCGCGGCGAACAGCGACAGCGTCGCCGCATCGCCGTCGCGGCATTCGACCGCGATCGCGCCCTGCGCCGGCGCCGGCAGCCAGTCGGGTGGCGCGAGCCGCGCCCGGATGCGCGCGTCGAAACCGAGCCGCTGCAGCCCGGCGCAGGCCAGGACGATCGCGTCGTAGTCGCCGGCATCGAGCCGGGCCAGGCGCGTGTTGACGTTCCCGCGCAGGTCGCGCAACCGGAGGTCGGGGCGCGCCGCGCGCAACTGCGCCTGGCGGCGCAGCGACGAGGTGCCGACGACGGCGCCCTCGGGCAACGCCGCCAGCGCATCGAACCGCGGGCTGACGAACGCGTCCGCGGGATCGGCGCGCGACAGGATCGCCCCGATGGCGAACCCAGGCTCCAGGTCCATGGGCACGTCCTTGCACGAATGCACCGCGCAGTCGGCCTCGCCGCGCTGCATCGCGACCTCGAGTTCCTTGAGGAACAGGCCCTTGCCGCCGATCGCGGCGAGCGAACGGTCGAGCACCTCGTCGCCACGGGTGCTCAGCGGGACGAGCACGACCTCGAGCCCCGGGTGCGCCGCGCGCAGGCGTCCGGCGACGTGCTCGGTCTGCCAGAGGGCGAGCGGGCTCTTGCGGGTGGCGATGCGGAGGGTGGGCATCCCTCCATTATCCGTCAGAGGTGACGCAGGGTCCCGCGCAGGTTCGGGACGCAGCGCCGGCTGACCTCGAGCGGGTGCGTGCAGTGGCGCAATACGGCCTGCACGTGTCCGTCGGCCGCCCGCCGCAGCTCGACGATCTCGTGGCGCGCCACCAGGCAGTTGCGGTGGATGCGCACGAAGCGCTCGCCGAACTCCTCCTCCAGCGACTTCAGCGATTCCTCGATGAGGTCCTCGCCGCGCACGTGGTGGACCACCACGTACTTCTCCTCGGCCTGCAGGTAGTGCACGTCCTCGATCGGGATCAGCCGCAGGCTGCCGCGCAGGCGCGCGCACAGGTGCGTGCGATGGCGTCCGTTGCCCTGGCTCCCGCCCTGCTCGCGGCCGGCGGCGAACGTGCGCACGCGTTCCAGCGCGGCCGACAGCCGCTCGGGGCGCACGGGCTTGACCAGGTAGTCGATCGCCTGCGCCTCGAAGGCCGACAGCGCGTGTGCGTCGTAGGCCGTGCAGAACACGACCGCTGGCCTGGGCTCGAACGCCGCGAGGTGGCGCGCGGCCTCCAGGCCGTCGATGCCCGGCATCGCGATGTCGAGCAGCACCAGGTCGGGGTGGTGTTCGGCGCAGGCGTGCAGCGCCTCGCCGCCATCCGCGGCTTCCGCCACCACCTCGACCCCCGGTTCGCCTTCGAGCAGCGTGCGCAGGCGTTCGCGGGCCAGCGGCTCGTCGTCGGCGATGATCACCTTCACCCTGTCCTCCCCCCTGCGTCCC
This sequence comes from uncultured Lysobacter sp., assembly GCA_946479915.1. The sequence goes on along the minus strand of CAMLHR010000028.1, from coordinate 6,675 downwards.
CGGCAGGGCCCCGCGCCTGGTCCATCGGCAGGCGCACTTCGACCCGATAGTAGCCCTCGTTCCAGCCGCCGGTCATCCGCGCGCCCTCGCCGTACAGGTACGCGAGGCGATGGCCGATGTTCCGTTGCGCATGTCCCGCGCCGTCGCTGGCGCGCCGGGACGGGTGTTCCTGCGCCCCCGGACCGGGCGCGGGGTTGCGGACGACGATCGTCAATGCGTCGCCTTCGACGGCCAGCCCCACCTCCACCGTCCCGCCGGCAGGCAGGCGCGACACGCCGTGCAGCACCGCGTTCTCCACCAGCGGCTGCAGCACCAGGCGCGGCAGCGGCAGGTCCCACGGCAACGGGGCGGCGCGGTGCCATTCGACCCGCAGCCGGTCGCCGAGGCGCAGTTGCTCGATGGCGAGGTACCGCTCGGCCAGCGCGACCTCCTCTTCCAGCGTGGAGTCGCCCTCCCCGGCCCCGAGCGCGGCGCGGAACAGGTCCGACAGGTCCAGCACCGCGCGTTCCGCGACGACCGGGTCGCGCCGCAGCACCCCGGCGATCGTGTTCATGCTGTTGAACAGGAAGTGCGGCCGGATCCGCGCCTGCAGCGCGTCGGCCTGCGCACGGGCACTGGCCTGCACCTGCACCTGCCAGCGATCCACCGCATAGAGGTAGCGCAGGACCGCCGCGACGATCACCGCGGCGATCGCGGCGCAGCCCGCGACGAAACGCCCGATGCCCACGCCGCCCGGGACGATGCCGTACCCCAGCGACGCGTCGAGCGCGTAGAGCAGCACCGCGCCCAGGGCCGTCGCCCAGGCCGAGAGCGCCACCGCCAGCAGTCCGCCGACGGGGCGCGACCACTTCGACAGCCAGACGCGCAGCGAGCAGAGCAGCACCGCAACGGTCAGCGCCAGCCACAGCGCGAACCCGCTGGCCGAGACGAACCGGAGCAGCGACCACTCGCGGCCACCGTCGGGCGCGAGCGCGGCCACCAGCACCGCCAGTTCCGCCACCGCGAACAGGGTCGCGAGCCGCTGCAGCCGGCACAGGTCCGGCAGCCAGGGCTCGCGCGCGGTGTCGTCCATCGTCAGGCGGCGAAGCGCCGGTCGAGCCAGGCCGCCAGGTCGCGCAGCTGCTCCGCGCAGACCTGGTGCTGCATCGGGTACGCGTGCCATTCGACGTCGAACCCGAGCGCGCGCAACCGCGCCGCGCCGCGCTCACCGGCGGCAAACGGCACCACCGGGTCGTGCGTGCCGTGCGCCATGAAGACGGGCTGCCGGTTCGCGCCCGCGGCCGCGTCCTCCTCCGCCTGCGTCGCCAGCGGGAGGTAGGTCGACAACGCGACGATCCCGGCGAGCGGTTCCGTGCGCCGCAGCGCTGTGGACAGGGCGATGGCGCCGCCCTGCGAGAACCCGGCCAGCAGCACGCGCGACGCGGAGATGCCGCGCGCGACCTCGCGCGCGATGAGCGCCTCCGCCTGCGCGACCGACGCATCCACGCCTTCCCGGTCCGCACGGTCCGCCGTCCCGCCCCAGCCGAGGTCGCGGATGTCGTACCACGCCCGCATGCGCATGCCGTTGTTGATCGTCACCGGCCGCACCGGCGCGTGCGGGAACACGAAGCGGATCGCGGGCCATCCGGGCCGCAGGAGCTCGCGCACGATCGGCACGAAGTCGTTGCCGTCCGCGCCCAGGCCATGCAGCCAGACGACGGCCCAGCGCGGATCCGCGCCGGTGTCGCGCTCGATGGTGTCCAGCAGGGCGTTCGAATCCATCGCCGCATTGGGCGATGGCCATGGTGCCGGCGTCAAGCCGCGACGCGTGGCTCGCCTGTCCGGGGCTCCCCTATCCGGAACCGGCACACATGCCCGCCGCGCACGATGCATTCCATGTGGTGCATGCGCCGGCCGGTCGCGGCTTCCATGTACGCCAGGTCGAACTTGCAGACCTGCGGATGCTCGCGCGCGACACCATGGAAGACGCAGTTGAACGCCTCGACCTGCCAGTCGTCGCCATGCCGTGCCGGCAACGCTTCGTACCCGAGCGAATCGAGCCGCTCGGCCAGCGCGCGGGCCATCGCCTCGCCATCGTCGCCGCCACCCAGGGGAGGTTGGGTGGCGGCGATCGAGGCGCCCAGCTCCTGCAGCATCGCCCCGACGGCGTCCTCGCCGATGCGGGCCTGCAGCTGCGCGACCAGGGCCGCGGCGATCGCGCCGTAGTTGCGCGGGAACAGTTCGCGCCCCTCGGCGGTCAGCACGAAGCGCGCCTGCGGTCGCCCGCCGGTCGCGCGCGACGGCGCGCGTTCCACGTGGCCGCGGGCCGCCAGCGACACCAGGTGCTGGCGGACCGCGTTGTGGGTGATGCGCAGGCGGTCGCAGAGCTCCTCGACGGAGCACCCGCCCGGCGACAGCAGCAGTTGCCGGAGGAGCCGCTGCCGCGTGTCGCCGGGACGGGATGCGAGCGTTTGCATGGATCAGGCGGCCTTGTCCGGGAACTGCCTGGCGATCGCGGAGGCCAGCGCGTCGGCGATCACGTCCATGTGGGCCTGCATGGCGACCCACGTGTCGGCGTCGGCTGCCATGTTGCCGGCCATGACCTGCTGCACCTGCTGGATGTGGTGGCCGCCGTGCGCGACGAGCAGGCCACGCACCGCGTCTTCGGGGAGGTTCGGGTTGGCGCCGGCCAGGAAGGTGGCGATCGCGCCGGCGTTGGCGGTCAAGTCGGCGATGGCCTTGTTGCGCGCCGCCGTGTCGCCGTCGTCGCCCGCATCGGTCAGCGCCTTCACCGCCCCCCAGTGGCCCGCGAGCAGCTCGAGCATCCGGTCGCCGGCGGGCTCGCCGTAGAAGCCGGCGACGGCGTCGCTGATCTGCACCGCGTTGGCGACCACCGCCTCGGCGGCGGCATCGGCCGCGGCCTGGTCGTCGGCATGCATCGCCAGTGCGTAGTCGCGGGTGTGGACGGCGTGGCCGTGCCACAGGTCGCGCATCGCGGCCTGCAGGCCCGGCGCGGCAACGTCAGCCGCGGCGGCGGCGGGCGCGTGGGTCGCGGCGTCGGCGTGGTCGGCGTCGGCCGCGGAGGCGGCGGGCGTGGACTGGCTGCAGGCCAGCAGGCCCATCGCGGCCGCGATGCCGAGGAGCTTGAGTGACGGGGACATGGAGCGACTCCGGATGGCGTCGCGGAAGTGCGACAGGGCCATCGTCCGCCGTTCGACGCTACGCCCCACCCGGGTATGTGTAAAGCATGCCCGACCTAGCCTGCCCGCAGGGGAACGCCGGCCACGCGCAGGCCCACCCAGACGGCCAGGAGCCCCGCCAGCACGCTGCCCGCGACGTAGGCGGCGGCGATCCACGGCTCACCACGGCGCAGCAGGAACAGGGTTTCCAGGCCGAACGCCGAGAACGTCGTGAACCCCCCCAGCAGGCCGGTGAAAAGGAACAGCCGCGTGCCCGGTCCGAACATCTCGTGGCGCTCGGCCAGGCCGGCGAGCAGGCCGATCACCAGGCAGCCGGCCACGTTCACCGCGAACGTCGGGTACGGGAACTTCTCCTGCACGGTGAGGTGCAGCAGCCAGCCGCCGAGCTTCCACCGGGCGATCGCGCCAAGCGCGCCGCCGAGGCCAACGGGGATCAGGTGTTCCATGGCGGGCAGGATACGATGCGGCCATGCCCTCCGGCTTCGTCCTGCTGATCGACTTCATCGGCACCTTCGCCTTCGCGATCAGCGGTGCGACGGCGGGCGTGCGCAAGGGCCTGGACCTGTTCGGCGTGCTGGTGCTCGCCTTCGCGGCGGCCACCGCGGGCGGGATCGCGCGCGACGTGCTGCTCGGCGCCACGCCGCCGGTCGCCATCGTGGACGCGCGCTACTTCGGCATCTCCACGCTGGCGGGCCTGCTGACCTTCTATCGCTACGAGGCGATCGAGCGGCTGCGCAATCCCGTGCAACTGTTCGATGCCGTCGGCCTGGCGCTGTTCGCGGTCGTCGGCGCGAGCAAGGCGATGGCGCACGGCGTCGGCCCGGTCGGCGCGGTGATGCTCGGGATCCTCACCGGCATCGGCGGCGGCATGGTGCGCGACGTGTTGGTGACGCAGGTGCCGGCAGTACTGCAGCGCGAGCTCTACGCGGTCGCGGCGCTGTTCGGCGCGTCGCTCGTCGTCATCGGCCGCGAGTTCGGCCTGCCGCCTGCGCCGGTCGCGATCGCCGGCGCGGCGGCGTGCTTCGGCCTGCGGTTCCTGGCGATGCGGCGCGGCTGGCAGTTGCCGGTGGCGAGGGCGCGCGACGACACCTAGCCCGCGCGTTCGAGCACCCAGTCCACGAAGCCGCCGTTGACGACCATGTCGACGACCTCGGCGACGCCCAGCACCTCGATGTCGTCGCGGTCCGAGCGGATCGTCTCGCCCCGGTGGTACACGAAGAACATCCGCTGGTACTGCTCCATGCGGTCGTGCGCGCGCACGTAGCCGGCGAACTCCTGCGGCGTCGTGGCGCACTTGACCTGCACCCAGGCGCGCTCGCCGGTGACCGGCATGCGCAGGTCGAGGTCCTTGGTCTTCTGCGTGCCGCCGAGGCGTCCGACCCGGCGCCATCCGGCGGCAAGGAACAGCATGTCCACGAGCGTCTCGAAATCGCGGTCGTCGAGGCGCTGCACCACCTCGCCGAGCGACGCCCTGAGTTCCGCCTGCGCCCGTTGCACCCGCTCGACCGCCGGGTCGTGGATGCCCCGGATGCGTTGCAGGAGTCGCTCGCGGTCGTATTCGGCGAGTTCGAACGAGGTGCCGCGGAACGATGCGGCGGCGGTGATCGAGCCGGGCAGGCTCGTCTTCGTCAGCAGCTTGCCGCGCTGGTCCCGGTCGGCCCAGCCGCCGCGGATGCGTCGGAAGGTCGTGGTGTTCGCCGGGTCGCGCGGGTCGCAGGGTTGCGGCAGGCCGGGCTCAAGGTAGCCCCAGTACAGGCGGTCATGGGCGAAGGTGAACCAGAGCGTGTCGCCCGGGTCCTCGAAGTAAAAGCGCGTCTCGTTGGTGAAGCGGGTCGCGACGCCCTTCGACTTCGAGCGCGCCCACTCCGCGGCCAGCGCGTCCCAGCGGCCCTCGGCGCACAGCTCGAAGGTCTCCGGGTCCCCCGTGTCGAAGCCGACGATCAGGATCCCCTTCGCGATCGCCTCGTCTTCCCAGCAGCCTTTCGGGCCGAGCTTGATGTAGCGGGCACGTGCCTGGCCCACGCGCGGCGTGGCGGCGGCTGCGAAGTTCGACATGTTCCCCCCCGGGAGGCGCGAGTGCGCTCGAGCCCAAGGGAACGGAATTGGTGGGCCCACCAGGACTCGAACCTGGAACCAAGGGATTCGCTCTACCCGGATGTTTCCACCCGGAGCGGACTATCTCTTCACCCTCGGCGTGACGCCGGTGGGGTGCGGGACGCTCTAGCCTGTCATCAAGGGCGCTGCAGCCCCCAGGTAGTCTCTGCACCTTCCGGCGGTGTACCGCCGGCTTGGCTCAGGATTGCCACCGGCCAGCCGTGGCGCGCTGCCGCTGAGGGTTCCCTGAATTCATCCCGTTCCCGTCCGCGGATTACGCCGCGGCGGCACCTTCCGATGAGTCCCCTGCTCTAACCGATTGAGCTATAGGCCCGTTGCGGCGCGATTATGCCCCAGCGTCAGGTTCGCCAGGTTCTGCGGGCGCAGGCGATTCCTCCACAGCCGGATCGTCGACATCGGGCGGCACGACTGGCATTGCTGCCGGTTCGGCACCAACCCGGCTGACACGCCAGATCGTGTTCGAAAGGTCGTCGGCGACGATCAGCGCGCCGCGCGGGTCGACGGTGACGCCGACCGGGCGGCCGTAGGTCTTGCCGGTCTCGCCGTCGCGGAAGCCGGTGACGAAGTCGATCGGCTCGCCCGCGACGGGCTGGCCACCGCTGAAGGGTACGAACACGACCTTGTAGCCGGCCGGCTCGCTGCGGTTCCAGCTGCCGTGCATGCCCACGAACGCGCCCTCGGCATAGGCGTCGCCCATCACCGGCGACGAGAAGTCCAGGCCCAGCGCGGCCACGTGCGACCCCAGGCTGTAGTCCGGCACCACGGCCGAAGCGACCTTCTCCGGATCCTGCGGCTTCACGCGATGGTCCACGTTCTGGCCCCAGTAGCTGTACGGCCACCCGTAGAACGCGCCCTCGCGCACGGACGTCAGGTAGTCCGGCACCAGGTTGTCGCCGAGTTCGTCGCGTTCGTTGACGACCGCGTACAGCTGGCCGGTGCCGGGCTGGAACGCGAGCGCCGTCGGATTGCGCAGGCCCGACGCGAATTCGCGGTGCATGCCGGTCTCCGGGTCGATCTCCCACACCACGGCGCGGTCCACCTCGGCGGTCATGCCGCGCTCGGTGATGTTGCTGTTGGAGCCGATGCCGACGTACAGCAATCCCTCCGGACTGGCGGCCAGCGACTTGGTCCAGTGGTGGTTGATGTCCTTCGGCAGCGGCGCGACCTCTTCCGGCGGCCCGGCCGCCTGCGTCATGCCGGGCTGGTAGTCGAAGCGCACTAGTGCGTCCTGGTTGGCGACGTACAGGTCGCTCCCGATCAGCGCGAGCCCGTACGGTGCATTGAGGTCGGCCGCGAACACGGTCTGCAATTCATACGTGCCGTCGCCGTCCGCGTCGCGCAGCAGCGTCAGCCGGTTGCCGCTCTCCACGGACGTATTGCC
>CAMLHR010000027.1 GCA_946479915.1 uncultured Lysobacter sp. | reverse complement strand
CCTCCCTGTAGGAGCCGCTTCAGCGGCGAAGCTCTTTCGCCAACAGCGGCGAGCGTGACGATCAGGCGGTGAGCACGGCCGCGATGCCCTGCCGGGACACGCCGTGAATCCCACATGGGGGGATCGCCGCTGAAGCGGCTCCCACCTGGGGTCGGTCAGCGGGGGGCTAGGTATTCGTCCTTCAGGCGGACGTAGTGCTGGGCGCTGTAGTAGAGGGCCTCGATCTGGGCGTCGGTGAGCAGGCGCACCTTGCGCGCGGGATTGCCGAGCCAGAGCTCGCCTTCGCCGACCTCCTTGCCGGGCGACACGAGCGCGCCCGCGCCGATGAACGCGTGCTTCCGCACGACGACGCCGTCGAGCAGGATCGCGCCCATCCCGACGAGCACCGCGTCCTCGATGCGGCACGCGTGGATGATCGCCTTGTGGCCGATGGTCACGTCCGCGCCGATGTGCGTTGCGAAGCCGCCGAGCTTCGCGTGCGGGCCGTCGTGGCTGACGTGCACCACGGTGCCGTCCTGGATGTTGGTGCGCGCGCCGATGCGGATGAAGTTGACGTCGCCGCGCACGACCGTGCCCGGCCACAGCGACACGTCGTCGCCCAGCACGACGTCGCCGATGAGCGTGGCGGCGGGGTCGACGTAGACGCGTTCGCCGAGGACGGGGCGCTTGTCGCGATAGGGACGCATGCGCGGATTCTAGGCGGCGACGGCGCGGAAGGCATCGGCGACGCGCGCGATGCCGGCGTCGTCGACGTCCAGGTGCATCACCAGGCGCAACCGCGGATTGTCCCCGACGCCCGTGCGCACGCGGCGGGATTCGAGCGCGTCGCGCAGCGCGGGCAGGCGGGCCGGGTCGACCTCGACGAACACCATGTTGGTGTGGTGCTCCACCGACCGCACGCAGGGCAGGCCCTGCAACACGGCCGCCAGCCGCCCGGCGCGCGCATGGTCCTCCGCCAGGCGGTCCACGTGGTGGTCCAGCGCATGCAGCCCCGCCGCCGCGAGCAGTCCCGACTGGCGCATGCCGCCGCCGGCCACCTTGCGCCAGCGGCGCGCGCGCCCGACCAGTGCCGCGGATCCCACGAGCACCGAACCGACCGGCGCGCCCAGGCCCTTCGACAGGCAGACCGACACGCTGTCGAACTGGCGGGTGATGTCGCGTGCCGGCACGCCGCTGGCGACGGCGGCGTTGTACAGGCGCGCGCCGTCCAGGTGCAGGCCGAGCCCGTGCCGGTCGCACAAAGCGCGGGCCTGCGCCAGGTAGTTCAGCGGCAGCGGTCGCCCGTTCCAGGTGTTTTCCAGGCACAGCAGGCGCGTGCGCGCGAAGTGCGGGTCGTCGGGCTTGATCGCGCGCTCCACCGCGTCGAGCGGCAGCGTGCCGTCCCCAGCCTGCACGAGCGGCTGCGGCTGGATGCCGCCGAGCACCGCCGCGCCGCCGCCCTCGTACCTGTACGTGTGCGCCTCCATGCCGACGACGTACTCGTCGCCGCGCGCGCAATGCGCCAGCAGCGCCACGAGGTTCGACTGGGTGCCGCTGGGCAGGAACAGGCCCGCCTCGAAACCGAGGTCCGCGGCCAGGCGCGCCTGCAGCGCGTTGACGGTGGGGTCGTCCCCGTAGACGTCGTCGCCCACCGGTGCGGCGGCCATCGCCGCGCGCATCGCGTCGGTCGGCCGGGTGACGGTGTCGCTGCGCAGGTCGGTCCAGTCCATGCGCGCATGGTAGTGCCCCGTGGGCCGGTGCATCATGGGCCCATGAAGGCACGCCCATGAAAATCGCCAGCTGGAACGTCAACTCGCTCAACGTGCGCATGCCGCACCTGCGCCAGTGGCTGCAGGACGCCGCGCCCGACGTGGTCGCCCTGCAGGAGACCAAGCTCGAGGACCTGAACTTCCCGGACACCGAGCTGGCCACGCTCGGCTACCGCAGCGTGTTCTGCGGGCAGAAGACGTACAACGGCGTCGCGCTGCTGGGGCGGGCGCCGTTCGCCAGCGAATGCGTCACCGCGATCCCCGGCTTCGAGGATCCGCAGAAGCGCGTGCTGGCCGCGACGATCGGCGACCCGGCGTCACCTGGCGCGATCCGGGTCGTGAACCTCTACGTCGTCAACGGGCAGAAGGTGGGCAGCGAGAAGTTCGACTACAAGCTGCGCTGGCTGGCGGCGGTGCGCGAGTGGCTGCGCGCGGAGTTGCGCCAGTTCCCGAACCTGGTCGTGCTCGGCGACTTCAACATCGCGCCCGACGACCGCGACGTGCACGACCCGAAGCGCTGGCACGAGAAGATCCTGTGCTCCACGCCCGAGCGCGAGGCGCTGCGGTCCATCCTCGACCTGGGCCTGCACGACAGCTTCCGGCTGTTCGAGCAGGAGGCCGGCCACCACAGCTGGTGGGACTATCGGCTGGGCGGGTTCGACCGCGGCCTCGGGCTGCGGATCGACCTGGTGCTGGTGAGTGATGCGCTGAAGGCCCGGTGCGCGGGGGCGGGGATCGACACCGCGCCGCGGCAGTGGGAGCGGCCGAGCGACCACACCCCGGTCTGGGTGGACCTCCGGGAATGACAAAGGCCCGGCTTTCGCAAGCCGGGCCTTTGGGTCGCGCGCCTTGGGTGCGTCTTAGCGCACGCGGCCGCGACGGAAGAGGTTGACGATCGCCAGCAGGATGATCGCGCCGATCAGCGCCGCGATGAAGCCCATGATGTCGAACCCGCCGGTGCCGGTGCTGCCACCGATGAGCGGGGCGATCAGCCAGCCGCCGATGAACGCGCCGATGATGCCGACCACCACGTTCAGCAGGATGCCCTGCTGCGCATCGGTCTTCATGATCAGGCTGGCCAACCAGCCGATGATGCCGCCCACGATCAACCAGATGATGAAACTCAACATGACTGGACTCCTTGTTTTTTGATGGGGGACCGAAGCACCCCAACGGGGGGCTGGCAGCCAGTCTCCCGAGCCGTGCGTGACGGCCGCGTCAGCGCCAATTCAGCGGGGTGACGGGGGGCCGGGCGGGGTTGACCCGCGCCCCGGCGCATTCAGGACAGGAGGGCGAGCAGGGCGGCGCGCGGCAGCTTCCCGGTTTCGTTACGCGGCAGTGACGGCACCAGGCGCAGCGGGCGGGGCAGGAAGACGGGATCGACGCTGGTCCGCAGGGTCGCCAGGATCGTCGGCTCGTCCAGGGCGGGCGCCACCGCGAGCGCGGCGATCCGGCGCACGCCGTCAGGCCCGGCCCCGTCGAGCTGCAACACGACGCCGTCCTCGACGCCCGGGATCTCGAGCAGCCGCCGTGTGAGGTCGGCCAGCGACGCGCGCTTGCCGGCGATCTCCAGCAGGTCGGCGTGGCGCCCGCGCAACTCGAACCGCCCGTCGGGACGGACGTCGACCAGGTCCGCCAGCAGCGTGGGCGCCGCCAGGTGGGGGGCCTCGACCTGCGTGCCGTCCGGGCGGGGATGGAACCGCACCCCGTCGAGCGGCGTCCAGGCGGCCTCGGCCGCGGTGCGGCGCCGGGCGAGGATGCAGGTCTCGGTCGAGCCGAACACCTCCCGCACCTCGCAGCCGAAGCGCGCCTCGGCCTCCGCGGCGAGTTCGCGGGCCAGGGGTGCGGTGGCCGAGACGATGCCCGCCAGCGGCGGCAGCGACAGGCCGGCGCCGAGCAGGGCGCGCAGGTGGACCGGCGTGGTCACCAGCAGGCGCGGCGCCGGTGCCTCGTGCAGGGCGCGCGCGACGTCCGCGGGGAACAGCGGGCGCGCGGCATGCACGGCGGCCCCCGCGAGCAGCGGCAGCAGCACCGACAGCTCCATGCCGTACATGTGCTGCGGCGGCACCGTCGCGACGATGGACGGCGTCGCGCCATCGGGCCACAGGTCGCGCAGCGCCGCCAGGTTCTGCGCGGTGCTCGCGCGGAAGCTGCCCCAGGTCTTGGGGTTGGCCTGGGGACGCCCGGTGCTGCCGGACGTGAAGCCGACCACCGCCAGCGCGCCAGCGTCCGGCGCGAACGCGCCGCCGTCGGCCTCGGGGAGGACGTCGGGCAGGCACCGGTAGCGCGGCGGGGGCAGCCCGAGCTCGGCATCGCCGATGCTCCATGCGCCGGCGTGCTGCGCCATCGCCTCGTCCACCGCGGCGGGGGCGCGTGACGGCGGCAGCAGCGTCGCCTGGCCGCGCAGCGCGACCGCGCACAGGGCGACGAGGAACCGGTAGCGGTCCTCGCACAGGTTGACGGCGGCGGGGCCGTCCGGAAGGCCCGCCGCCACGCCATGGACGTGGCGGAGGAAGGCGCCGAGGGTGACGGCGCGCGCGCCGTCGAAGGCGACGATGCGGTCGGCGGGCCCCACCGGCAGCGCCGCGCTGGCGGGCCCCGGGCGACGCTGTTCGATGACTGCCGACATGGCTGGCGCTCCCCTCGCCGCGCCGTCCGGGGCGCAAATTTCCCGGCGCTTACTTTACGCTGGCACCTTCGCCACCGGCCATGGGCCGCGATGTCGCCGCAACCGTCACTCCCGCCGACCCTGCGCTGGACCTGGCGCGACCACGTCCACGGTGCGCACGCCGAACGCACCGTGCGTGCCTGGCTCGGCCCGCTGCTCGGGGTGGCGCCCGCGGACGTCCCGTTGCGGCGCGACCCCCATGGCCGGCCGCGCCTGGAGGGCATTGCCGAAGGGTGCGACACCGGCTGGAGCCACAGTGTCGATGGGCTGGTGATCGCCTTCGCGCGCGGCCTGGTGGTCGGAGTGGACCTGGAGCAGATGCGCCCGCGCCGGAACGCCATCCCGCTCGCGCGGCGGTTCTTCGCCGCCAGCGAGGCCGACTGGCTGCAGGCCCTGCCGGAACCGGCGCGCGAGCCCACGTTCCTGCGCCTGTGGTGCGCGAAAGAGGCCCTGCTGAAGGCGCATGGCCGCGGCCTGGCGTTCGGGCTGGGGCGCCTGGCCTTCGAGGAACGCGGTGGCGCGCTGGTGCTGTCGGCGTGCGACGCGCGGCTGGGTCGCCCTGCCGACTGGCGGATCCACGAATGGAGCCCGCGGCCGGGCTATCGCGCCGCGCTCGCATGGCGCGAGGACCCGCTTCCTACAATGGCGTGATGGACACGACGACCGGGGCCGGCGGGCTCGACGACGCACTGCGGCATCGCCTGGACACCGGCTTGCGCGCGCTCGGCCTGGACGCCGCGCTCGCCGCGCCGCTCCTCGCGTACCTCGCGTTGCTGCTGCGCTGGAACCGGACCTACAACCTCACCGCCGTGCGCGACCCGCAGGACATGGTGACGCGCCACCTGCTCGACTCCCTGGCGATGCACGGGGCCCTCGCGCCGCTCGCCGCGCGCGGCGGGGCCCTTGCGGACCTGGGCACGGGCCCGGGCCTGCCGGGCATCCCGCTGGCGATCGCCCTGCCGGGGCTGCGGGTGGCGCTGGTGGAGAGCAACGGCAAGAAGGCCCGTTTCCTGCGCGAGGCGGTGCGGACCCTCGGGCTGTCCAACGCGACGGTCGGCGAATCCCGCATCGAGGCGTTCGGCCCCGCGGGCGGCTTCGACGCCATCACCGCGCGCGCGCTCGCCACGCTGCCGAAGATCCTCGCGCTGGGCGGCCGCCTGCTCGCGCCGGGCGGGCGCCTGCTGGCGATGAAGGGCGTGGTGCCGCGCGACGAGATCGAGGCCCTGCCGGCGGGGTGGGCCGTCGAACGCATCGAGCCGCTGGCGGTGCCCGGCCTGGATGGCGAGCGGCACCTGGTGGTCGTGGGACGCGACTGACGTCCCGGCAAGCGCCGGCGGCAGGCGGCATAATCGACCGCTCGGCCGGCGAAAGCCGGCCACGAGTGCCACCCTCCTTCGAACCGGGGACGCCGAGCCGCATGGCCCGCATCATTGCTGTCGCCAACCAGAAGGGCGGGGTCGGGAAGACGACGACCGCCGTCAACCTGGCCGCGGCGCTCGCGCGCACGCCGCAGCGCGTGCTGCTGGTGGACCTGGATCCGCAGGGCAACGCGACGATGGGCAGCGGCGTGGACAAGCGCGAGCTGCATGCCTCCGCGACCGACGTGCTGCTGGAAGAGATGCATGCGCCCGACGCGATCGTGCGCACGCCCGAGGGCTACGACCTGCTGCCGGGCAACATCGACCTGACCGCGGCCGAGTTCGAGCTGATGGACGAGGACGGGCGCGAGCAGCGCCTGCGCCGCGCGCTCGAACCCCTGCGCGCGCGCTACGACTTCATCCTCGTGGACTGCCCGCCGGCGCTGTCGCTGCTCACGCTCAACGCGCTGACCGCCGCCGACTCGGTGCTGGTCCCGATGCAGTGCGAGTACTACGCGCTCGAGGGACTGACCGCGCTGCTGGAGACGATCGACGCGCTGACCGCGAAGCTCAACCCGGGGCTGGAGGTCGAGGGCGTGCTGCGCACGATGTTCGACGTGCGCAACAACCTGGCGAACGCGGTGTCGTCGGAACTGACCCGGCACTTCGGCGACAAGGTGTTCCGGACCGTGGTGCCGCGCAACGTGCGGCTGGCCGAGGCGCCGAGCCACGGGCGCAGCATCGTGGGCTACGACGCGGCGAGCCGCGGCGGCGTGGCCTACCTGGGATTGGCGGGTGAACTGTTGCGGCGCACGCGCGAGCGTGCGGGCCGCGGCGCGGGCGAGGCGCCCGCGCGCAAGACGGAGGCGGTGGGATGAGCGTGGTGAAGAAGGCGGCGCCGAAGAAGCGCGGACTGGGGCGCGGACTGGAGGCGCTGCTGGGACCGAAGGCGGCGGCCGAGGCCGCCACGCGCGAGCCGCAGCCGGGCGAGACGCTGGTGCAGCTGCCCGTGTCGCGGCTGCAGCCCGGCCAGTACCAGCCGCGCAAGACGATGGACCAGGCCAAGCTGTCGGAGCTGGCCGAGTCGATCCGCGCGCAGGGCGTGATCCAGCCCATCGTGGTCCGGGAGGTGGGCGAGGGCCGCTACGAGATCATCGCGGGCGAGCGCCGCTGGCGCGCCTCGCAGCTCGCGGGACTGGACGCGATCCCCGCCGTGGTGCGCGTGGTGGACGACCATGCCGTCATCGCGATGGCGCTGATCGAGAACATCCAGCGCGAGGACCTGAACCCGCTCGAGGAGGCGCTCGCGCTGCAGCGGCTGATCGACGAATTCCACCTGACCCATGCGCAGGCCGCGGACGCGGTCGGCCGCTCGCGCGCCGCGGTGTCCAACCTGCTGCGCCTGCTGGAGCTGCCGGACGACATCCGCGTGCTGGTGGAGACGCGCGCGCTGGAGATGGGCCATGCGCGCGCGCTGCTGACGCTCGCGCCGCAGGCCGCGGTCGCGCTCGCGCGCCAGGCGGTCGAGCACGGCTGGTCGGTGCGCGAGGTCGAGCACCGCGTGCAGCAGTTGTCCGCCGGCAAGGTGACGCCCAACCGCGCGCGCAAGGCCGCACCGGGTCGTCCGCAGGCCGACATCGCGGCGCTGGAACGCGAGTTGTCCGAGACGCTGGGTTCCCGCGTGAACGTGCTGCACGGCCGGGGCGGCAAGGGCCGGCTGGTGATCCACTACGGCGACCTCGAGGCGCTGGAAGGCGTCCTCGAACGGCTGCGCAACCGGGACTGATCGCGCCCCATGCCGCAGCCGCCGCAGTTGTCGGTGGTCGTGCCCGTGCACGACGAGGCGGGCAACGTGGCGCCGTTGGCCCATGAGATCGTCGCGGCGCTGCGCGGCACGGTTCCCTTCGAGCTCCTGTTCGTCGACGACGCCTCGCGCGACGGGACGGTCGCCGAACTGCTGGCGCTGCGCGCCGGCATCCCGGAACTGCGGGTGCTGCGCCATGCCGCGCGGTCGGGCCAGAGCCTGGCGATCCGCAACGGCGTGAAGGCGGCACGGTCTGTCTGGATCGCGACGCTGGACGGCGACGGCCAGAACGATCCCGCGGACCTCCCGAAGCTGCTCGCCGCGCGCGACGCCGCGGCGCCCGACGTGAAGCTGTTCACCGGCTGGCGGGTCGCGCGGCGCGACACCGCCGCCAGGCGCTGGGCCTCGCGCTTCGCCAACGCCCTCCGCCGGCGCCTGCTGCGCGACGACACGCCGGACACGGGATGCGGCACGAAGCTGTTCGAGCGCGCGGCGTTCCTGGACCTGCCGTACTTCGACCACATGCACCGGTTCCTGCCGGCGCTGGTGCAGCGCGCGGGCTGGCGCACAGCGAGCCTGCCCGTGAACCACCGGCCCCGCGGCACGGGCAGGTCCAAGTACGGCAACCTGTCGCGCGCCCTCGTGGGCCTGCGCGACCTCCGCGGCGTGGCCTGGCTCGTCCGGCGCAGCCACGTCACGCCGGTGGAGGAACTCGAATGAACGAGGAGATCGCCTGGCTGGCCTGGACCGGCGTGCACATGACGCCCTGGAAGGTGATCGGGTTCACCGGGGCGCTGATGTTCGGAATGCGCTGGCTGGTCCAGTTCGTGGCCACCCGGCGGGCCGGGCGCCCGGTCATCCCCCGGGTCTTCTGGGTGATGAGCCTGGTCGGCAGCGTGATGACGCTGTCCTACTTCCTGTTCTCGACCAAGCAGGACGCGGTGGGCGTCCTGCAGAACCTGTTCCCGGCCTTCACGGCCGCCTACAGCCTGTGGCTCGACGTGCGCCCGCGGCCGCCTTGTCCGGGGCCGTCCGACCCGGCATAATGTCCGGCTCGCTGCGTCTTGCGCGGCGAGGCCGACGGTCCCCGGGCTACGGGGGCCACCCACCGCATCTCGATTGGTGCAGCTCTGCGCGCCAGCGCAAGCAAGGAGTCCAACATGTCCCGCGTCTGCCAAGTCACCGGCAAGCGCGTGCAGACGGGCAACAACGTCTCGCACGCCAACAACAAGACCCGCCGCCGCTTCCTCCCCAACCTGCACGAGCGCCGCTTCTGGGTGGCCTCCGAGAACCGGTGGGTGAAGCTGCGTGTTTCCACCGCTGCCCTGCGCACGATCGACAAGAACGGCATCGATTCCGTCCTGGCCGACCTGCGCGCCCGCGGCGAGAAGATCTGAGGAGTATCGAACCATGGCAACCAAGCGTGACAAGATCCGTCTGATCTCCACCGCCGACACCGG
>CAMLHR010000026.1 GCA_946479915.1 uncultured Lysobacter sp. | reverse complement strand
CTCCGGCGGCATGCGCCAGCGCTTCGGCATCGCGCAGGCGCTGCTCGGCAACCCGCGCCTGGTGATCGTGGACGAGCCGACCGCGGGCCTCGACCCGGAGGAGCGCAACCGCTTCCTCAACCTGCTGGCCGAGATCGGCGAGCAGGTCGCCGTGATCCTGTCCACGCACATCGTGGAGGACGTCACCGACCTGTGCCCGACGATGGCGATCATGGACAAGGGCCAGGTGCTGCTCACCGGCAAGCCGTCCGATGCGATCGACGCGCTGGCAGGGCAGGTGTGGCGCAAGCAGGTCGGCAAGGCCGAGGTCGCCGGCTACGAGGCCGGCCACGTCGTGCTGTCCAAGCGCCTGGTCGCGGGGCAGCCCGTGCTGCACGTGTTCAGCGCGGACCGTCCGGAAGCCGGCTTCGAGCCGGTGCCGCCGGACCTGGAGGACGTGTACTTCCAGCGCCTGCGCCTGCACGCGCGCCAGGCGGCCTGACGGGGCGACGCGATGACCTTCGAATTCTTCCGCTTCGAGCTGCGCGAGCAGCTCCGGTCCCCGCTGCTGTGGCTGCTCGCGGCGCTGCTCGCCCTGATGGCCTTCGGCGCGGCCAGCAGCGATGCGATCCAGATCGGCGGCAGCATCGGCAACGTGCACCGCAACGCGCCCGTGGTCGTCGCCACCTGGATGACCGCGTTCACCCTGATCGGGATGCTGATCATCACGATCTTCGTGAGCGGCGCGCTGCTGCGCGACTTCGACCAGGGCACGGCGGAGCTGTTCTTCGCCAGCCCGATCCGCAAGCGCGACTACCTCGCCGGGCGCCTGGGCGCCGCGTTCGTCGCCAGCGTCGTGCTGTACCTGGTGATCGCCGCGGGCCTGTTCATCGCCCAGTTCATGCCGTGGATCGACGAGGCCCGCCTGGGCCCGGTGTCGCTGGTGCCGTACGGCTGGGCGCTCGCCGTGATGGTGCTGCCGAACATCCTGTTCACCGGCGCGCTGCTGGCGGTGCTGGCGGTGACCACGCGCAGCATCCTGTGGGTGTACATCGGCGTCATCGCCTTCTTCGTCCTGTACGCGGTCAGCGGCACGCTGCTGCGCGACCTGGACAACGTGCAGCTGGCGACGCTGCTCGACCCGCTTGGCATCCGCGCGCTGTCGCGCACGGTGCGCTACTGGTCGGCCGCCGAGCGCAACACCAACCTGCCGGAAGTCGCGAGCTACCTGCTGGCCAATCGCGCGCTGTGGAGCGCCATCGCGCTGGGCCTGCTGGGCGCGACCTTCGCGCTGTTCCGGACCGTGCGCAGCGGCACCCGGCGCAAGCTGTGGCGGCGCAGCCGGAACGGCCTCGTCACGCGTCCCTTCGCCGCGCCCGCGCCGGTGCCCGTCGCCGTCCCGCGCCACTCGCCGGTGTTCGGCCGCCACGCCACCTGGCAGCAGTTCCTGCACCAGCTGCGCTTCGATACCTTCGGCGTGTTCCGCAGCGTGCCGTTCCTCGTGCTGCTCGCATTCGGCCTGGCGAACTTCATCCCGCTCGCGCTCGACATGTCGACCATGTACGACACGCCGGTGTGGCCGGTCACCTCGCAGATGCTGCAGGCATTGCAGCAGAGCTACAGCTTCCTGCTGATCATCGTGGTGCTGTTCTACGCCGGCGAACTGGTCTGGAAGGAACGCGGCGCGAAGATCGACGAGGTCACCGACGCGATGCCGGTGCCGGACTGGGTCCCGCTGCTGGCCAAGTTCTGCACGCTGGTCGCGGTGATCGCGAGCTTCCAGCTGGCCGGCGCGCTGGTCGCCATGGCCATCCAGCTGGCGGGCGGTTACACGGTACTCGAGCCACTGGTGTACCTGCAGACGCTGGCGCTGGACTCGGTGATCTTCGTGCTGATGGGCGGCATGGCGCTCGCGCTGCAGGTGCTGAGCAACAACAAGTTCCTCGGCTACGCGCTGCTGATCCTGGTGCTGGTGCTGCAGACCGCACTGGGCCTGATGGACTTCACCCACAACCTGTACAACTTCGGCGGCTGGCCCAACGCCCCGTACTCGGACATGAACGGCTACGGCCATTTCCTGGCCGGCCAGCTCGCGTTCCAGGCGTACTGGGCGCTGTTCCTGCTGGCGCTGTTGCTGCTGTGCACCGCGTTGTGGGTGCGGGGCACCGGCGGCGGGCGCGGGCAGCGCCTCGCGCTGGCGCGCCAGCGCCTGCACGGCCCGCTCGGCGTGGCCCTGGGCGTGGCGACGCTGGCGTTCGTGGCGTGGGGCGGGTTCCTGTTCTGGAACACCAACATCCGCAACGAGTACGTGTCGCCGGACGAACAGCTCGACCTGATGGCGCGCGTCGAGCGCGAGTACAAGCAGTACGAGAACCTCCCGCAGCCGCGCATCCTGGCCAGCCGCTCCGAGGTGGACCTGCGGCCGCACGCGCAGTCGATGACCGCGGACATCGAGTACCACGTCCACAACCCGCACGCCACGCCCATCCGCGACGTCCACGTCGCCATGGCCGAGGACGAGGCGCTGGTGTCGGTGGACCTGGGCGGCGCCGCGGAGCTGGTGCACCACGACGCCGATGCCGGCTACCGCATCTACCGACTGGCCGAACCGCTGCCCTCGGGCGCGGAGCGGACCTTCCGCTTCGCCGTCGACTACCACCCGGACGGCATCGAGAACGGTCAGTCGCAGACCCAGTTCGTGGACAACGGCAGCTTCTTCAACAACCTGGCGTTCCCGACGTTCGGCTACAACGCCGGCGTCGAGATCGCCGACCGCAACGAGCGGCGCAAGCGCGACCTCGGCGAGCCGCGCCGGATGCCCAAGCTGGAGGACGAGGCCGCGCGCGCCAGCACGTACATCAGCGACGACGCCGACTGGATAGACTTCAGCACGACCATCTGCACCGCGTCGGAGCAGGTGGCGCTGGCGCCCGGCAAGCTGGTCCGCCAGTACGAGCGCGACGGCCGTGCGTGCTTCGACTACGCGCTGGACCAGCCGATGCTGGACTTCCACGCCTGGCTGTCCGGCGAGTGGGACGTGCGCACCGGCGTGTACCGCCGGCCGGACGGCAGCGAAGTGCCGATCGAGATCTACCACCACCCGGCGCACGCCTTCAACGTGGACCGGATGATCGAGTCGGTGCAGAAGTCGCTGGCGTACTTCGAGGCCGAGTTCACCCCGTACCAGCACGACCAGGTCCGGATCGTCGAGTTCCCGCGCTACGCCGGCTTCGCGCAGAGCTTCGCCGGCACCATCCCGTACTCCGAGTCGATCGGCTTCATCGCCGACCTGCGCGACACGACCAACATCGACTACGTGTTCTACGTCACCGCGCACGAGATCGCGCACCAGTGGTGGGCGCACCAGGTCATCGGCGCCAACGTGCAGGGCGCCACCGTGCTGTCCGAGTCGCTGTCGCAGTACTCGGCGCTGATGGTGATGGAGCGCGAGTACGGCCGCGACCACATGCGCCAGTTCCTCAAGTACGAGCTGGACCGCTACCTGTCCGGCCGCGGCGGCGAGGTGGTCGAGGAACTGCCGCTGTACCGCGTCGAGAACCAACAGTACATCCACTACCGCAAGGGCTCGCTGGTGTTCTACCGCCTGCGCGAGGAGATCGGCGAGGAGACGCTCAACCGCGCGCTGCGCCGCTTCCTGCAGGACAAGGGCTACCAGCAGCCGCCGTACACCACGTCCGCCGAGCTCGTGGCCTACATCCGCGAGGAGGCCGGCCCGGAGCACGACCAGCTGATCACCGACCTGTTCGAGAAGATCAGCTTCTTCGACAACCGCGTGCAGGAAGCATCGGCCAGGAAGCTCGACGACGGGCGGTACGAGGTCACGCTCGACCTGCATGCGGCCAAGCTGTACGCGGACGGCGAGGGCAACGAGACGCCCACCGACATCGACGACTGGGTGGAGGTCGGCGTGTTCGGCGAGTCGCGCACGGGCGAGGAGTCCGACCAGCCGGTGCTGTACCTGGAACGGCATCGCATCACCGAGGCGGATCCCACGATCACCGTGGTGGTGGACGCCGAGCCGTACGAGGCGGGGTTCGATCCTTACAACAAGTTGATCGACCGCGTGTCCGTGGACAATCGGAAGCGGGTCACAATGGAATAGCCGCCGGCGCCCGCCGGCCTTCCTGTCCCGGCGGCCGGCTAGCGGAAGACTTCGACCTTCCGGATCCAGTGCTGCCTCATCGCGTGGGGCAGCCTCCGGAATGCGGCGAGCCAACGCTCCTCTTCAGGGCAGCGGGCGATGCACTCCTGGCGGACGTGGGACAGCGATGTCGTCGCCCGGCACTCCATCTCGCCGCGCCCGGTCATGAGCCACTCGTGGTTCACCCGCAGCAGCTTCGCGAGGTTGATCGCGTTCCTGGCGCTGGGCAGGTGCCCGCCGCCGCGTTCCCAATGCGCGAAGGTGCCCCGGTGGACGCCGACACCCTCGGCGGCCTGTGTCTGTGAGATACGCGCGTGCCGACGCGCCACGCGGATCCGATCCGCGACCGTCAATTCCATTTGATCCGAAACTCCCGAATTCTGCGGCTTCCCCAAGCCGCGAGCGATTTTCGCACAGGTCGATGGCGGGGGCCCGCCTGTCCCCCGCCGCCCGACCAGTTGCCGTGCGCATCGCGGCAGGGCTCAGAACCCCCGTTGCTTCCTCATCCGCCGCGCAATCCCCGCCTTTGCCACCAGCGCGAACACCACGCCGACCACGAACCCGGCGATATGCGCCACCCAGGCGACCGGCCCGAACGCCGGGCCGAAGAAGGTGAAGACCACCTGCAGCAGCGCCCAGATGCCGATCAGCAGCGGCGCGGGCGCACGCACGAACTGCAGGAACAGGCCCAGTGGCAGCACCACCCCGAGCTTTGCGCCCGGGAACAGCGCCAGGTAGGCGCCGATCACCGCGGACACCGCGCCGCTGGCGCCGATGATGATGCGGTCGGGCGTGTCGATGCTGGCCACCGCGGCCAGGTTGGCCAGCGCCCCGCCGAGCAGGAACAGGGCCAGGAAACGCAGCGCGCCCATGGCCTTCTCGGCGGGCAGGCCGAAGATCAGCAGGAACACCAGGTTGCCGAGCAGGTGCGACCAGTCCGCGTGCAGGAACAGGGCGGTCACCAGTCGCAGGGGCGCGTCCTGGGCGATGGCCGCCTCCCAGGCGTGGACGTCCACGAGCGAGCCCGACAGGGCGCCCCAGTCGTGCAGGAGCGCGGTGTGGACCCGGGCGTCCACCACCGCCAGCGCCACGAACGCGGCCAGCAGCAAGGTGAACAGGGCGGGCGTGGCCCAGCGCCAGCCGGGGCGTTCCCTGGATGGAATGGCCACGAACATGGCGGCGCTCCACTCCGTTATATTACATACGCCATAGTACGGCGCCCCCGGGGCGCCGGCCGAGCACTGGACCCCCGGCCGTCGCGGACCGGCAGCACATTTCCCTGGAGATCCTCCCACATGCAGCATTCCCGATTCATTTCCCTCTCCGCGCTGGCCCTGGGCGTGGCCGGCGTGCTCGCCTTCGCCGACGCGCAGGCCGCGGGCTTCCAGCTCAAGGAAAACAGCGTCAAGGCCACGGGCCGCGCGGGTGCCGGTTCGGCCGCCGCCGAGGGCGACACCTCGGTGGTCGTCAACAACCCGGCCGCGATGACCACCTTCGACGAGCGCGCGGTGCAGGTGGACCTGCACGCCATCGACCTGAACTTCGACTTCGAGGGCGGCGGCGTGGACGCGTTCGGCCAGCCGCTGCAGGGCGGTGACGGCGGCGACCCGGGCGACCTGGCGGCGGTGCCGGCCATGTCGGCGGTGTTCCCGATCGCCGACACCGGCGTGACCCTGGGTGCCATGGTCAGCGCGCCGTTCGGCCTGTCCACCGACTACGACCGCGACTGGGTCGGCCGCTACCACGCGCTCGAGTCCGACGTGCGCATCATCGACCTCACCCTGTCGGCGTCGCTGGACGTCAACGACTACGTGACTGTCGGCGGTGGCTTCATCTTCGAGCGCGCGGAAGTGACCCTGTCCAACGCGATCGACTTCGGTTCGGCCGTGTGCGCGCCGAGTGCCGCGACCGGCGGCCTGCCGCCGCCGTTCTGCCTGCCGCTGGGCGGCAACGTGTACGGCCCGCAGCAGAACGACGGCATGGTCGAGGTGACCGGCGACGACACCGGCATCGGCTTCATCGCCGGCATCTACCTGCAGCCGACCGAGCGCCTGTCCATCGGCCTGTCGCACCGCACCGAGATCGACCACACCCTCGAGGGCAATGCCGACTTCACGGTGCCGCCGGAAGTCTCGCCGCTGCTGGCCGTCGGCGCACCGGGCCAGTTCCAGGACACGGGCGTCACCGCCGACCTCACCACGCCGAGCATCACCACGCTCAGCGCGGTGTACAAGGCGACCGACCGCGTGACGCTGATGGCCGATGCGTCGCGTACGGGCTGGGAATCGCTGCGCACGATCGCGATCGACTTCGACAACACGCAGCCGACCAGCTCCGAGGCGTACCTGTGGAGCAACTCGATGTTCTATTCGGTGGGCGGCGAGTTCGCGCTCAACGACCGGCTGACGCTGCGCGCCGGCCTGGCGTATGACGAGACGCCGGTGGCCGACGAGCGTCGCGCCGCGCGCCTGCCGGACGACAACCGCAAGTGGTTCTCCTTCGGCGGCACCTACCAGGTGAGCGATGCGCTGGAGATCAGCGCGGCCTACACGCGCATCGAGGTGGGCGAGCCCGAGGTGAACATCCACTCGTCCAGCGGTTCGCTGCTGGTCGGCCAGTTCGAGGGCAACGCCAACATCTTCGGCGTCGCCGCGCAGTACAAGTTCTGATGTGGGAGCCGCTTCAGCGGCGAAAGAAAAGCCCCGCTCCGGCGGGGCTTTTTCGTTGGTCGAGGTACCCGTCTACAACCCGTGCCCCACCCACATCCACACCGCCATGCCGATCATCATCAGGTTCTCGGTCAGCGACACGAATCCCAGCGGCACCTTGCTCGAGCCGCCGACGCACGCGCATTTCAGCTCGCGCTTGTCGATGTACACCACCTTGAACACCGACACCGCACCGACGGTACCGATGAACAGCGCAAGCGGCACCGACAGCCAGTTGGCCACGCCGGCGATCATCAGCACGCCCGCCAGGCCTTCCACGAATGGATAGACGTACGAGTACGGTACCCAGCGCTTCGCCAGCAGGTCGTAGTTGAGGAACATCGTGGCGAACTGCTCCACGTCCTGCAGCTTCAGCAGCGCCAGCACGGTCATGCTGAAGGCGATGAACCAGGCGAGCGCCTGCCCGGTGAACGGCGTGCCGAACATCGCCTGGCTGGTGGCCAGCGCCATCAGCAGCGTGACCGCGAACAACGCGACGACCGGGCGATACGTGGTGGCATCCGGATCGGCGACGCGCTTGCCGAAGTGCCGGCGCAGGTCGTCGTAGCCGCCGATGCGCTGGCCATCGATGAAGATCTGCGGCGTGGTCCCGACGCCGTGCTCGGCCTTGAAGGCGTCCGTCTGCTCGCGCGTGGTGAGCCAGCGGTCGTCGACCGTGTAGCCCTGGCGGCGCAGCAGGTCGCGCGCCTTGAGCCCGTAGGGGCAGGTGTGGGTGGGCATCACCATGCGATGGAGCGTGGCGTGCTTGCGGGTTGGCGTCGTCGTGTCCATGGGTGCACTCTAGGGCCCGTACCACGGTACGGAGTCAAGCCCTTGGACCTGACCATCAAGCAGTACGCGGACGCCGGTGGCGTGGGCGTGGAGACAGTGCGCTTCTACCAGCGCAAGGGCCTGCTGGCGACGCCGCCGCGCGGCCACGGGATCCGCCGCTACGGCGACCGGGACGTCCGCAGGCTGAGGTTCATCCGCGCGGCGCAGGCCGCGGGATTCACGCTGGAGGAGATCCGGGAACTGCTGGCACTGGACGCGGGCCACGACCATGCCCGCGCGCGGGAACTGGCATCCACGCGGATCGCGAAGCTCGACGACCGCATCGCGGAACTCGAGCAGGCGCGGGACAGCCTGCGGCGCCTGGCGCGGCGGTGTGCATCGGCGAAGGGGCCCTGCCCGATCCTGGAGGCGTTCGACGATCGTCCGCCCGGACGCTAGCCGGCGACCTTCGCCGCGATCTCGGCGACGTGGCGCCCCTGGAACTTCGCACCCTCCAGCTCGTTCGCGCTCGGCTGCCGAGACCCGTCGCTGCCGGCGATGGTCGTCGCCCCGTACGGTGCGCCGCCCGTGATTTCCTCCAGCGTCATCTGTCCCTGGAAGCTGTAGGGCAGCCCCACGCACACCATGCCCAGGTGCATCAGATTGGTGTGGATCGCCATCAGTGTCGTTTCCTGGCCGCCGTGTTGCGTGGCCGTCGAGGTGAACGCAGAGCCGACCTTGCCGTTGAGCGCGCCGCTGGCCCACAGCCCGCCGGTCTGGTCCAGGAAGTTGGCCATCTGCGAGGCCATGCGGCCGTAGCGGGTGCCGACGCCGATGATGATCGCGTCGTAATTGGGCAGCTCGTCGACCTTGGCGATCGGCGCCTCCTGGTCGAGCTTGAAGCCGGACTTGCGGGCGACGTCCTCGGGAACCAGTTCAGGCACGCGCCGGATGTCGACCTGCGCGCCGGCATCGCGCGCGCCTGCGGCCATGGCCGCGGCCATCTTCTCGATGTGTCCGTACGACGAGTAATAGAGGACGAGGACCTTGGCCATGGGAACGCTCCGAACGCGGGAAGCGCCATGGAGCCACAGGCCGGATGAAGCGGGCGTCTCGCCGCCCCGCGTCATTCAGTCGAAGTCGAACAGTTCGCCCAGCAGGCCCTTGCGTTTCCTGTACGGGTACTGCTGCGGATGCCGGCGGTCGTCCTGGTAGCCGCGCTGCGGCGGCGGGTACGCCTGCGCCGCAGGTGCGGGACGCACGGTCGGGGCGGGTTCCATCTGCGCGGCACTGCGCTCGATCAGCTTGTCGAGTTCGCCGCGGTCGAGCCACACGCCGCGGCACTTCGGGCAGTAATCGATTTCGATCCCCTGGCGCTCGGCCATGACGAGGGTTTCGGTGGGGCAGGCGGGGCATTGCATGGGGGCCTCCTAGTCGCCTAGCGTCAGCAGGCTGGCATTGCCGCCCGCCGCGGTGGTGTTGATCGTGATCGTCTTCTCCGTCGCGAACCGCGGCAGGTAGTGCGGCCCGCCGGCCTTCGGGCCGGTGCCCGACAGGTTCTGCCCGCCGAACGGCTGCACGCCGACGACGGCGCCGATCTGGTTGCGGTTGACGTAGCAGTTGCCGACCTTGACCCGGCTGGCGATCTTCTCGACGGTCGCGTCGATGCGCGAGTGGATGCCAAGGGTCAGGCCGTAGCCGGTGGCGTTGATGGCGTCGATGACGGCGTCGAGCTGGCCGGCCTTCCAGCGCACGACGTGCAGCACGGGGCCGAAGACCTCCTTGTGCAGGACGTCGAGCGAGGCGATTTGCGCGTGGGCCTGTCTTTTTGGAGGCGGAACCACGAGTGACGCTCCACTCAGGTCGTGCTGAGCACGCCTTCGTACGGTCGCGGCCTTGCTACCCGGCCTCGCCGGACGAGAGGAGAAGC
>CAMLHR010000025.1 GCA_946479915.1 uncultured Lysobacter sp. | reverse complement strand
GGCGCGGCAGCCTGTCGGCGTTGCTCGAAGTCCATGGCGTCCAGGGGCACGTCGCGTATCCCGACAAGGCCCGCAACCCCGTGCACCTGGCATTGCCGGCGCTCGCGGCGCTCGCTGCGCGCCGGTGGGACGACGGCTACGAGACGTTCCCGCCGACCAGCCTGCAGGTGACCGACGTCCAGGCCGGCACGGGCGCGAACAACGTCATCCCCGGCACGTTGCGCGTCCTGTTCAACCTGCGCTTCAACCCGCACTGGAGCGCCGACGCGCTCGAACGCGACTGCGAGGCGCTGCTGCAGGCGCACGGGCTGGCGGCGTCGGACTACACGCTCCGCTGGCACCGCAGCGGCGAACCGTTCCATACACCGGAAGGGCCGTTGCGCGCCGCGGCGCGCGAGGTGCTCACCGCGCACCTCGGCGCGCCGCCGGAGGAGAGCACCGGCGGCGGCACGTCGGATGCGCGGTTCATCGCGCCGCTCGGCGCACACTGCATCGAGCTGGGTCCGGTGAACGCGAGCATCCACAAAGTGGACGAGCACGTGTCGGTGGCTGACCTGGAGGCGCTGCCGGGGCTGTACCTGGCGCTGGTCGAGCGACTGCTCCGGTAGGCGATCAGCCTTCGGGCACCAGCGTCAGCGTGTATGCGGCGTCACCCGGCAGGAACGGCGTCGGCTCGCCCTTCGCCCAGGCCTCGTGTCCCGCGCCCCAGAACGGCGACAGCGGATGGCCGGACTGGCCGCCGGGCATGTGGGCGATGCCGTGCGCCTCGTCGCCGGGCGCGACGACCATCCGTTCGCTTGCGCCCTCGTCGAGTCCCTGCACGCGCGGCATGTGCGCGTCGCCGGGCAGCGGCTCGCGCGGCATGCACAGCCGCGACGCGAGCACGCCGGGCAACGCGTCGGCAAGCGGATGGCAGATCCGCACCGTATTGCGTTCCCCCCAGGTGCGTTCGGCCAGCGGGCCCCGTCCGGCGAGTTCGTCGCGCACGTCCACCGCGGCATCCTCGAGCAGCGCGTGCCAGCTGTCGTAGGCGCGCGGGAGCAGGTGCGCGGGGCGCTTGCGCAGCAGCGGCCAGGCCACGCCCTCGAACTGCGGCAAGGCCGGCATGTCGACGTCCGCGCCAAGCGTTGCGCGCGCGGGCGCGAGCAGGCCGTCGGCCATGCGTTCCATCACCGCCAGCCGCCAAGCGCGCACGAGGCGGTACGACACCGAATCGACGGAGGCGCGGCCGTCCCACTCGGCCGCGGCTTCGGCGAGTGCCGACAGCGCCGGCGACGGCTCGCGGGCCGCTTCCTCGCGCAGCAGCTCCCACCAGCGGGTGAGGAAGACCGCGCGGTCGTCGAGCTGGATCGCGAGCAGGGCGGCCTCGTCGAACGATTCCCGTGCGAACAGTGCGTCCCGGATCTGCGCGCCGCGCGCGCCGAGCACGTAGCCGCCGTCGCCGATCGCCTGCAACGCGGCGTCGTCCACCACGCGCGTGTTCGCCGTCCACGCACGGCCGGCGAAGGGGTAGTGGAGGGCCGGCGCGCCTTCGAGCGTGATCGGCCAGGGCGGGCAGGCCTCCGGGTCGCTGGCGCCGACGGCATCGCACCCGTCGGCGCGCACGGGCATCGGCCCGGACAACCGCCAGCCGATGCGCCCGCCGGCATCCCCGGCGACGAGGTTCTGCGCCGGCAACGCGGCCTGCAACGCCATCGCCTCGTCCAGGTCGGCGGCCCGTGCCATGCCGGTGAGCCCGAGGTCGAGCGCGCCGGGCAGGTGCGCGAGCCAGCGCAGCGCCAGGAACGATCCGTCCGGTTCTGCGTGCAGCACCGGCCCCCAGGCGGTCTCCGTGACCTCGAGCGTCTCCGGCGTGTCGCGGCCCGCGACGCGGATGGTCTCGACGTGCGTCGTCGCTTCGCCGCAGGGCTTGCCGTCGCAGCCCGGGATCCGCTGCCAGTCGGCCCAGTCGCCGTAGCTGTTGGTGAAGCCCCAGGCGACGTGGCCGTTGCTGCCGACGATCACGCCCGGGATGCCCGCGAGGCTGAACCCGGTGACGTCCACGCGGCCGCCGGGCGCACGCGGGTCCGGGTAGCGCAGGCGCACGCGGAACCACACGTTCGGCGCGCGCAGCCCCAGGTGCATGTCGTCGGCGACCACCGCGCGGCCGTCGTCCGTCAGCGTGCCGGCGACTGCGAAGTTGTTGCTGCCGATGGCGACCGGCTCCAGCGCCACGTTGGACGCGACGTCGGGGCCGGGCGGCAGTGCGCGCAGGTCCACTGCGTCCGGGGACGGCAACGTCGCGGGCCCGCGGATCCCGCCCTCCATCGGGGCGTCCCACGCGCTGCCGTCGTGCAACAGCAGCATCGCGATTGCGTCGGGCAGGTGGGGCCGCACGCGCAGCCACGCGAGTTCACGCTCGTTCCCTTCGTCCTGCAGGTCGAAGTACATCGCCATCCCCACGAGCGGCGTGTCCGCCGGCGCCCAGGGCGCGGGATCCTGGCCGAGCAGCAGATACGGCCACGGGTGCACGGCGAGCGCGTTCAGGCCGGTGTTGACGCCCTCGACGTAGGCCGCCAGCAACGCGTCGCGCCCGCCCGTGAAGGCCTCCATGTGGGCGGAGACGCGCGCGCGCATCCGGTGCACCCGGATCGCCTTGTCGGCCTCGATCGCCACCGGCCCGAACAGTTCGGACAGTTCGCCTGCCGCGCTGCGCCGCATCAGGTCCATCTCGAAGTAGCGTTCCTGCGCGTGCACCCAGCCGAGCGCGCGGTAGGCGTCCGCCTCGCTGGCAGCATCGATGGTGACGACGCCGATGGCGTCGCGTGCGACCGTCGCCGGCGCGGACAGGCCGCGCACGGCATGCTCGCCGTCGAGCGCCGGCAGGCTGGCACGCAACGCCAGCCACGCGCCCAGCGCGACCAGCAGGAGCAGGACCAGCAGCGCGACCGCGCCGCGCAACAACCACTTGGTCATGACGGGTCCTTGTGCAACTTCCAGGCGGCCGTGTGCAGCCGGGTGACGCCATCCGCCACGAAGCCCGGCTGGTCGGCGAGGATGTCGCGGCGTTCGAGCAGGGCCGGCGACCAGCCGGCCAGCGACGATTGGACTTCCGGCTGGCCGACGCTGAAGGGCGGGCCCTCGCGTTCTTCCTGCGGATAGTCGAGCGTGACCAGCAGGCCGCGGCACCCGGCGGGCAGGCGATCGTAGACGCGGGCCACGTAGCGTTCGCGCAACGCGGGCGGCAGCGCGATCAACGCCGCGCGGTCGAACACCGCGTCGCAACCGGCCAGCAGCGCTGCGTCGAGCGCGAACGCATCGCCCAGGACGATCTCGATCGCGCCGGCGCGATGGTGCACGCCGTTCGCCGTTTCACGGACCTCGGGCACCAGCCCGCGTTCCTCGAAGAACTGCGCGACCGCGAGCGGGGCGAGTTCCACGCCCAGCACCGCGTGCCCGCGCGCTGCCAGCCAGTCCATGTCGAGCGACTTCCCGCACAGCGGCACCAGCACGCGGCATCCCGCGGGCGCGCCGACGGCGTCCCAGTACTGCGCCAGCAACGGCGTCGGGCGCTCCTGGTGGAAGCCGATCCGGCCTTCGCGCCAGCGCTGCCGCCAGAAGTCGGGCTCCATCGGCTACTCCACCGACAACCCGTCGACCTTCTGCCAGCCGCGCGGCAGCAGGCCGCCGCGGGACGCGCGCCGGCCCGCGTACGCATCGAGGTCCCGGTAGGCGATGGACATCGTGCGCGCGCCCGCCTTCACCTGCAGCGTTTCCTTGGGTGCGACCACCGCGACACCGACCACCCGCTCGGTGCCCAGCTTCGCCTTCGGGATCTCGATCAGCTTGTTGCCCTTGCCCTTGTCGAGCTCCGGCAGGTCCTCGAGCGGGAACGCCAGCAGGTGGCCGACGTTCGTCGCCGCGACGACCAGGGCGCCTTCCGTCGTGCCCACCGGTGCGGGCTGCACGACTTTCGCGCCGGGCGTCAGCGACTGCATCGCCTTGCCGGCCTTCTGCCGGCCGACCAGGTTCTCGAAGCGGGTGACGAACCCGTAGCCGTGGCTGGACGCCAGCACGAACTTCGCGTCCGCGTCGCCCGTGGCCAGCGCCTGGAACGATGCGCCCGGCGCCGGCGAAAAACGTCCCGTCAGCGGTTCGCCGTTGCCGCGGGCCGAAGGCAGCGTGTGCGCCACCGTCGAATACGCGCGACCCTTCGAATCCAGGAACGCCACCTGCTGCGTGCTCCGCCCGCGCACGGCCGCGAGCAGGCCGTCGCCCTCGCGGTACGACAGCGCGCCCGCATCCACGTCGTGGCCCTTCGCCGCGCGCACCCAGCCCTTCTCGCTGAGCACGATGGTCATCGGCTCGCTCGGCACCAGCTCGGTCTCGTCCAGTGCCTGCGCGGCCTCGCGCGCGACCAGCGGCGAGCGGCGCGCGTCGCCGTGCTGCTTCGCGTCGGCCAGCAGCTCGTCCTTGATCAGCTTGCGCAGCTTCGCCTTGCTGCCGAGCGTGGCGATCAGCCGGTCGCGCTCGTCGTCCAACGCGCCCTGCTCGCCGCGGATCTTCATCTCCTCCAGCCGCGCGAGCTGGCGCAGCTTGGTGTCGAGGATGTAGTCCGCCTGCTCGACGCTGAGGTCGAAGCGCTTCATCAACACCGGCTTGGGCTCGTCCTCGGTGCGGATGATGCGGATCACCTCGTCCAGGTTGAGGAACGCGGTGAGCAGGCCTTCGAGCAGGTGCAGCCTGCGCTCGACCTTCTCCAGGCGGTGCTGCAGGCGGCGGGTCACGGTGTCGGCGCGGAACGCCAGCCACTCGGTGAGCAGCGCCTTGAGGTGCTTGACCTGCGGCTTGCCGTCCAGGCCGATGACGTTGAGGTTGACCCGGTAGCTGCGCTCCAGGTCGGTGGTCGCCAGCAGGTGGCCCATCAGCTGTTCGGCATCCACGCGGTTGCTGCGCGGCACCAGCACGATGCGCACCGGGTTGGCGTGGTCCGACTCGTCGCGGATGTCCTCCAGCCAAGGCAGCTTCTTGGCGCGCATCTGCGCGGCGACCTGCTCGATCACCTTGCCGGGGGAAACCTGGTGGGGAAGGGCGTCCACCACGATGTTGCCGTCGGGCTCGCGCTTCCAGGTCGCCCGGGCGCGCACGCTGCCCGAGCCCGTCTCGTACATCGCCAGCAGGTCCGCGGCGGGCGTGATGATCTCCGCGGCCGTCGGGTAGTCCGGGCCGCGCACGTGCCCGCACAGATCGCGCACACTGGCGTCGGGGTCCTCCAGCAGCCGGATGCAGGCACTGACGACCTCGCCCAGGTTGTGAGGCGGCACGTCGGTGGCCATGCCCACCGCGATGCCGGTGGTGCCGTTGAGCAGCAGGTGCGGCAGGCGCGCCGGCAGCCAGCTGGGTTCCTCCAGCGTGCCGTCGAAGTTCGGGTCCCAGTCCACCGTACCGTGCGCCAGCTCACCGAGCAGCACGTCGGCGATCGGCGTCAGCTTCGACTCGGTGTAGCGCATCGCCGCGAACGACTTGGGATCGTCCGGCGAGCCGAAGTTGCCCTGGCCCTCGATCAGCGGGTAGCGGTAGGAGAAGGGCTGCGCCATCAGCACCAGTGCCTCGTAGGCCGCGCTGTCGCCGTGCGGGTGGAACTTGCCGATCACGTCGCCGATGGTGCGGGCCGACTTCTTGGGCTTGGCCGTGGCGTTGAGGCCGAGCTCGCTCATCGCGTAGATGATCCGCCGCTGCACCGGCTTCAGGCCGTCGCCGATGAAGGGCAGCGCCCGGTCCAGCACCACGTACATCGAGTAGTCCAGGTAGGCGCGCTCGGCGTACTCGCGCAGCGGGATCTGCTCGAAACCGTGGAAGGCGGGGCGGACGGGGTCGGTCATGGCGGGGGGCATCGGGGCGGACGTCCCATTCTAGGGGGAGGCCGAACGGCGACCGACCGGGGGATGGCGGATCGTTGACATCGCCCGCGCCGGCCCCGAAAATGCGCGGCTCACCTGCCCAGGTGGCGGAATTGGTAGACGCACTAGTTTCAGGTACTAGCGGGTAAAACCGTGGAGGTTCGAGTCCTCTCCTGGGCACCAAGACGAAGACCGGAAAAAGCCTCGCGCAAGCGGGGCTTTTTGCGTTTCAGAGCCCGAACGCGACGTACCCGGCCACCACCACCACCGCGATCCCCGCCACATCCAGGAACGCCCCCGCCCGCAGCATCCGCGCCGATGACATCTCGACCGCGCCATAGGCGATCGCGTTGGGCGCGGTGGCGACGGGCAGCATGAAGCCGATGCTCGCCGCGAGCACCGCGGGGAACATCAGCAACGCGGGCTCGACGCCGATGGCGGATGCGGTCGCGGCCAGGATCGGCATCATCAGCACCGCGGTCGCCGTGTTGCTCGCGATCTCCGAGAGCAGGACCACGCCGGTGCACACGGCGAGCAGCAGCAGCGGCAGGGGCAGCCCACCGAGGCCCGCCAGCTTCGCCGCGACGGCCGTGCTAAACCCCGACTGTTCGAAGCCGGCCGCGAGCGCGATGCCGCCGCCGAACAGCAGCAGCGCGCCCCAGGGAATGGACGACGCGGTGTCCCAGTCGAGCAGGCGCCCCTTGCGGCCGTCGGGAATGACCGCCAGCGCGACCACGGCCAGCAGCGCCACGCTCGCGTCGCCCGCGCCCGGCACGCCGAGCCACGTGCTCCAGCCGCCCCACGGATCGGTGCGCGTTACCCAGGCGAGCGCCGTGATCGCGAACACCGCGAGCACGCGGCGCTCGGCGGGATGCCAGGCCGGTGGCGGCGGCAGCGTCGCAGGCGGCGTGTCGCGCAGGCCGCGCGTCAGCCACCAGCCCAGGATCGGCAGCAGGACCAGCACCACCGGCACGCCGACTGCCATCCAGTCGAGGAAGCCGTAGCGCACGCCGGTGGCGAGCTCGTGCACCTGCATGAAGACCAGGTTCGGCGGGCTGCCGATGGGCGTGCCCAGGCCGCCGATGCTGGCCGCGTACGCGATCGCAAGCACCAGCGGCACCTTCAGCCGGTCGTCCGGGTAGTGCTGCAGAACGGCCATCGCGACCGGCAACAGCATCAACGTGGTCGCCGTGTTCGAGATCCACATGCTCACCAGGCCGGCGGCGGCGATGAAGCCGAACACGAGCGAGCGGCCGGAGCGTCCGCCGAACAGCCGCACCATGCCCAGCGCGAGCCGGCGGTGCGCGCCGGACGCCTCGAGCGCGCGCGAGATCATGAAGCCGCCGGCCAGCAGCAGGATCAGCGGATGGCCGTAGCTCTCCGCGACCTGCCGTCCCTCGAGCACGCCGAAGACGGGGAACAGCGCGAGCGGCAGCAACGCGGTGATCGGCGGCGGCACCGGTTCGAAGATCCACCAGAGGGCGCAGCAGGCGGTGACCGCGACGGTGGCGGCAAGCGGGCCATCGGCCCCGGCGTGCAGTGCGAGCGTGGCCGCGGCGAGGCCGACGACGGGGCCCAGGACGAGCGTCCAGGCGCGCACGCGCGCGAACACGGTCGCTGGCGTCGACGGCGGCTGCGTCATGCGGTGTCCCGGTTGTCCCCGGCGCGGAGGATATCGCTTCCAGCCGGGTGGGCCCGGGTTTGCGCAACCGGTCCAAGTGTGTACCATACACACGAATGACGAGCGGTGAGCTGATCCGTGACCTCGTGGCCGCAGGCTGGATCCTCGATCGGATTCGCGGCTCGCATCACGTGTTCCGGCATCCAGCCAGGCCGGGGCTCGTGGTCGTTCCCCATCCAAACAAGGACCTCGGAAAGGGATTGATCGCGGCCATCCGCCGGCAAGCCGGTCTTTAGGAGGTTCCCAATGCGTTATCCCGTCTGGATCGAAAGCGGCACTGACAATGCGGCCTGGGGCGTCGTGGTCCCCGACCTGCCCGGGTGTTTCTCGGCCGGGGACACGCTGGAAGAAGCGTTGGTCAACGCCGAGGAGGCGGCAGCGGCGTGGATCGATGCGGCGCTCGACGCTGGCGAAGCCATCCCGGCGCCGACAACGGACGCGATGCCGCTGAAGAGGGGTTGGGCATTGGCCTATGTGGACGTTGATCCGGCCCTCATGGACGACACCATCGAACGGGTGAACATCACGCTCCCGCGGCGTGTCCTGAAGCGGATCGATGCCAAGGCCAGCGCGGTCGGGGAAACGCGTTCCAGCTACATCGCGAAGATGGCGGTGGGCTGACCTGACGTGGTGTCCCTGCCGGATACGGCCAGGGCATGGCCGACCGGTGCGCCGCCCGCCGTTTCCTTCGACAGGCGCGTGCGGATCGAGGAGGTGGGGCATGAGGCAGTTGGCCATCGTCGCGCTGGCGGCGTGCCTGGGCGGATGGACGCCCGGCGCGATCGCCCAGTCGCTGGACGGCGCCGAGCCGGCATCGGATCCGGCGGTGGCGTCGTTCGAGGTGGATCCGCAGGCCGGGCCCGATGTGGCGTACGCCGACGAGCCGTACGCCGGGCCCGACGACGAGCCCGCGCCCGGGCGGGGGCTCGCCCTGCTGTCCGCCTTCCTCAACGGGTTCGCGGAGGGCATGGCGGACAATGCGGCGCTCGAGGCCCGGCTCTACGGGCGCACGGACGCCTACGGGAATCCCGTCTACTACCCGGGCGGATACGGCGACGGCTATTACGACGGGTACGGCAACGGCTATTACGACGGGTACGGCGACGGTTACCGGGACGGGTACGACGGCGGCATCGGGCCGTACGGGTACTGAGCGCCGGCGCGCGTCAGGCGCCCATCGC
The DNA here is from genome assembly GCA_946479915.1 of uncultured Lysobacter sp. The sequence continues at coordinate 1,059 of CAMLHR010000025.1, read as the reverse complement.
CGCCGCCAGGATGGGCTTGGCCCAGTCCGGCGTGCGTGCGAGGTCGGCGGGATCGGTCGGCCAGGCGAGCCGGCCCCGTGTGATGTCGGCGACCAGCACCGGATCGGGGATGGGGGCGCCGGGCGCTGCATCGGCGCTGTTGTCGAACACCTTCAATCGCGCCAGCTTCGGCATCAGGACGACGAGGTTGGCCAGCGCCGCGGGATAGCGCTCGCGGATCTTCGCCTCCGGGATGTCGTGGCCGCCGGCGGCGACGCGGGCGCGCACGCGGGCGACGTGGTGGTCGTCGCTGTCCAGGCCGACGAACCACATCAGCACGTCGTGGGTGCGCGCGGCCCTGGCGATCTTCGCCGGCATGGTGTGGCCGCCGAGCGTGGTCTCGATCGCGAACGAACGGCGCTTCGCGATCGCCTCGTCCATCCGGCGGACCCCTTCGTTCCACGCGGCGATGTTCGCGGTGCGCTGGTCGCAGTCTGTCTCCGCGCGCAGTTCGCGCGCGAAGGTGTCCGGGTTGAACCACGGCAGGCCGGCGCGCGCGAGCAGGTGGCCGCCGACCGAGCTCTTGCCGGCGCCGTTGACGCCGGCGAGCACGAACAGGACCGGGCGCGTGCGCGCGTTGCGTCGCTCAGTGGCCGGCACCGGCCTTCGCCTTGCCGTGCAGTTCCGCGGGGGCGTCCATGACGCCGCGCAGGCGGTCGCCGGCGTCGTCGTCGCGCAGCGCGGCCAGGCGCTGGTCGAAGCGCGCGCGCAGGACCTCGAGCACGTCGGCGTCGCGCTGTCCGCCGGCCTGGGCGGCGCGGACCAGGGCGGCGTAGGCCTCGGCCGGGAGGATCACGGCCTCGGGCCGGTCGTGGTTGGTGACCAGCACGGCGCCGTCGCGGCGCACGTCGTCCATCACCCCGCGCCAGCCGCGCAGCTTGAGTGCGGACGCGGGGGTCCGGGGCAGGGCATCGAGGGGTCCGGGAGGCGTGGGGCGTGGGGCGGGACGGGCCATGGGCGGCTCCAGTCGGGGGCTTGGCTCCATTTTACCCAAAATTGCACCTTGCGGTTCATTCATGG
>CAMLHR010000024.1 GCA_946479915.1 uncultured Lysobacter sp. | reverse complement strand
TTGGCGAACAACAGGTGGCGCACGTGACCGGGATGCACGACGTCGAACACGCCGGCCATGCACCCTTCCTCACCCATGCCGAGGTCGTGGCCGCGCACGTGCGCGAACGCCTCGGCACCCGCCCGACGGACCGACGCTGATGGTCTCCGCCCCGCCACCGCCCCTGTTCGACGCGCGCCACGTCCGGCGCGCGTTCGCGCGGGCGGCCGCGGGCTACGACAGCGTGGCGGCGCTGCAGCACGAGGTCGAATCGCGCCTGCTCGAGTCGCTCGACTACTACGAGCGCAAGCCCGACGTGGTCGTCGACCTCGGCAGCGGGCCCGGCACGGCCGCGCGCGCGATGCGCCGCCGCTGGCCCCGCGCGCGCGTCGTCGCGATCGACATGGCCCTGCCCATGCTCCAGGAAGCGCGCCGCCACGCGTTGCCCTGGCGGCCCCTGCGCCGCGAGGTCGACCTGGTGTGCGCCGACGCGCGCGCCTTGCCGCTGGCCGGGGGCAGCGTGGACGTGCTCGTTTCCAACCTGTGCCTGCAATGGGTCGAGGACCTGCCGGCCACGTTCGCGGGCCTGCGCCGCGTGCTGAAGCCGGGCGGACTGCTGCTGCTGTCCACGTTCGGCAGCGAGACGCTGCACGAGCTGCGCGAGGCCTTCGCCCAGGCCGATGCCCGCCCGCACGTCAGCCCGTTTGCCGACATCGCGATGTTCGGCGACGCGCTCGTGCATGCCGGGTTCCGCGATCCGGTGCTCGACCGCGACCTCCATCGGCACCACCACGCCGACCTGCCCGCGTTGATGCGCCAGTTGCGCGCGCTCGGCGCGACCAACGCGTTGTCCGGCCGCCGCCGCACGCTCACCGGCCGCGCGCGCTTCGCCGCCGCCGCCGCGGCCTACGAACCGTTGCGCACCGATGCAGGCCTGCCCGCCACCTGGGAAGTCATCCAGGCGCACGCGTGGGCGCCGCCGCCCGGCGCGCCGATCCGCGAGGGCGGGATCGAGGTCACGAGCGTCCCGGTGGGACAGATCCCGATCCGGCGGCGCTGACGCGCGGTTCAGATCCGGACGCCTAGAGTCACGGCGGACCCCACCGGACCGCCGCCATGTCCCGACCGCGCCGCCTGTTGCCGCTCGCCTTCGCACTGGTTTCCGTCCCGGCCCTCGCGGCGCCGCCGGACCCCGCACCCGCGCTCGAGCAGCTCGGGTTCGACCCCGCCGTGCTCGTGGCCGATGGCCGCGAGCTGCTGCAGCGCGCGCCGGACGGGGCGATCGACGGCCTGTTCCAGGCGGTCCACGCCGCGGCGGCCCGGCCCGACGAATCGGCCGCCCTGTGCGGCCTGTTCGACGCGGACGCGGACCGCAGCCTGGCGGGCATGAACGCGGCGGCGCGGGGCCTGGCCCCGGAGAGCCGGGAACGCTTCGCGCTCGCCGTGGCCGAGGTGCTGGTCGAGGCGACACGCAACCCGCCGCAACCGTTTGACGCCGATGCCGCGCGCCAGGTGTTCCGGTCCGCCGGCGCCACCGCGGCGATCCTGCACGAGGACTTCCTGCCTGGGCTGCAGTCCGACGAGGGCGACGTGCGTTGCCGCTCGTTCGGGATGCTGCTCGACGCACTGGCCGAGCGCCCCCTGGGCGAACGCGCCGCGGTCACCCGGCTGCTGCTGCACGAGGGCCTGTCGCGCGCGGCCCTGGCGCTGCGCTAGCCGGCGCGCGCGCGCTCGAACAACGCGGGCAGCGCGTCGAGGTCGACGTTGCCCCCGCTGAGGACCACGCCCACGCGCTGTCCCGCGAACCGCTCGCGCCGCGCGAGCACCGCCGCCAGCGCGATCGCCGACGACGGCTCGACCACCAGCTTCAGGCGCTGCCACAGCAGCCGCATCGCGGCCACGGTGCCGGCATCCGGCACGGTCACCACCTCCACGCCGTGCGCGCCCAGCAACGCGAAATTCGGCGCGCCGAGCGTGCCGCGCAGGCCGTCGCAGACGGTGTCGGGCGTGAATTCGGTGACGCGCTCGCCACGCGCGAGCGACGCGGCGGTCTCCGCCGCGCCGGCCGGTTCGGCGAGCACGACGCGCGTCGCGGGCGACAGCGCCGCGACCGCCAGGCAGGTGCCGGACGCCAGCCCGCCGCCGCCGACCGGCACGACGACGGTGTCGAAGGCCTCCCCGCCGGCCGTCGCGAGCAGTTCCATCGCGGCGGTGCCCTGGCCCGCGATGACGAGCGGGTCGGTGTACGGATGGACGAGCGTGGCGCCGGTCGCCGCCTGCACCTCGGCGCACTTCGCCTCGCGGGCGTCGATCGTCGGCGCGCACCGGTGCAGCGTCGCGCCGTAGGCCTCGATCGCGGCGAGCTTCGCGGCCACCGCGCCATCGGGCACCACCACGTGGCACGCGATGCCGCGGGTGCGTGCCGCGAGCGCGAGCGCCCCACCGTGGTTGCCCGACGAATGGGTGACCACGCCACGCGCGGCGGCCGCCTCATCCAGGGCCCATACCGCGTTGCAGGCGCCGCGGAACTTGAAGGCGCCCGCGCGCTGCAGCGGCTCGGCCTTGAAATGCAGCCGGCACCCGGCCAGCGCATCCAGCGTGTGCGAACGCAGCACGGGGGTGGCGGTCGCGTGCGGGGCGATCCTCGCGGCCGCGGCCAGGACGTCGCGGAAGTCGGGCAGGGAGGTCACGGTTCAGGTTCCATAATGGCCGTCACGCAGAATTAAGCACGGATTCAATGCGCTGCGTCGAAAGTGACGTCGTTGAACACGTCGATGAACAGGGGAGAGCGAATGAAGCCGATCCGAATCCTGAAGCTCGCCGCGCCGGTCGCGCTGGTGCTGCTGCTGGCCGGCTGCATCACGGATGGCTACCAGTACCGCGGTGGCTACGGCGGCGACTACTACTATGGCCAGCCGTCCGTCGAATACCGCCACCACGGCTACTACGGCTACGGCTATCCGTACTACGGGCGCAGCGGCTGGAGCTTCGGCATGCGCTACGGCTATCCCTACTACGGTTCGTTCTACGGCGGGTACGGTGGGTACGGCGGGTACGGCTACGGCTGGCCCTACTACTACCGCGGCTGGCCGGGCCATCCGCCGATCATCGTGTATCCGGGTCCCGACCCGGATCCGGGCACGGGCGGCGGTGGTGGTGGCGACCAGGGCGCGCCGCCGTGGCGCGACCTCGACCGCCTGCGCGACGTCGGTGGGGTGCGTCCGCCGATCGATTCCGAACCGCGCATGCCGCGGGTGGACCGCCCGACGCAGCCGCCGCGCGTCTCGCCGCCGCGGGTCGAGCGACCCCGCGTCCAGCGTCCGTCCACGCCGCCGCGTCCGCGCGCCGATTCCGGCGGATCGCGCATGGAGCGGGTGCAGCGCGCGATGGAAGACCGCGAGCGCTAGGCACGCCGCCAGGCACGCCACGACGACGGCCGCCCCCGGGCGGCCGTTTTCGTTTCCGGACCCGTTTCCGGGCCCGTCCGCGGCCGGGCGCTAGAATTTTCCGGTCCCAAGCCCCCCCCACCCATGTCCCGGATCCAGCCCGCATCCATCCACGTGGTCGACCGCTTCGACGTCATCGTCGTCGGCGGCGGCCATGCAGGCACCGAGGCCGCGCTTGCCGCGGCCCGCGCTGGCGCGCGCACGCTGCTGCTCACCCATGCCATCGAGACGATCGGCGCGATGAGCTGCAACCCGGCCATCGGCGGCATCGGCAAGGGCCACCTGGTGAAGGAGGTCGACGCCCTGGGCGGGCTGATGGCGCGCGCGGCGGACGCCGCCGGCATCCAGTGGCGACGGCTCAACGCGAGCAAGGGCCCCGCCGTGCGCGCGACGCGCTGCCAGGCGGACCGCAACCTCTATCGCGCGTTCGTGCGGCGCGCCGTCGAGGCGCAACCAGGCCTGTCCCTGTTCCAGGCGGCCGTCGATGACCTGGTGTTCGAAGGCGGGCGCGCCACCGGCGTGGTCACCCGCGACGGGCTGCGCTTCGATGCGCGCGCGGTGGTGCTGACCGCCGGGACGTTCCTGGCCGGCAAGGTCCACGTCGGGCAGGCGACGCACGCGGCCGGGCGCGCCGGGGAGCCGCCCGCGACCACGCTCGCCGAGCGCCTGCGCGACGGCCCGTTCGAGGTGGGCCGCCTGAAGACCGGCACGCCGCCGCGCATCGACGGGCGCACGCTCGACTATTCCGTGATGACCGTGCAGCCCGGCGACGACCCGCGCCCGGTGTTCTCGTTCCTGGGGTCGCGCGACGACCATCCCCGCCAGGTGTCGTGCTGGATCACGCACACCAGCGAACGCACGCACGACATCATCCGCGGCGCGCTCGACCGCTCCCCGCTGTACAGCGGCGCGATCGAGGGCACCGGCCCGCGCTACTGCCCGTCCATCGAGGACAAGGTGGTGCGCTTCGCCGACAGGGCCTCGCACCAGGTGTTCGTCGAACCCGAGGGGCTCGGCGTCGTGGAGATCTATCCCAACGGCATCTCCACGTCGCTGCCGTTCGACGTGCAGCTCGCGCTCGTGCGCTCGATCCGCGGCTTCGAACAGGCGCACGTCACGCGCCCCGGCTATGCGATCGAGTACGACTTCTTCGACCCGCGCGGCCTGAAGGCCACGCTTGAGACGAAGGCGGTCGCCGGCCTGTTCTTCGCCGGGCAGGTCAACGGCACCACCGGGTACGAGGAAGCGGCGGCGCAGGGACTGCTCGCCGGCGTCAACGCCGCGCGGCTCGCGCAGGACCTGGAAGGCTGGTCGCCCCGGCGCGACGAGGCGTACCTCGGCGTGCTGGTGGACGACCTGGTCACGCACGGCACCGACGAGCCGTACCGCATGTTCACCTCGCGCGCCGAGTACCGCCTGCAGTTGCGCGAGGACAACGCCGACCTGCGGCTGACCGGCACCGGCCGCGCGCTCGGGCTGGTGGACGACGCGCGCCACGACGCGTTCGCGCGCAAGCGCGACGCGATCGCGGCCGAGGAGGCCCGGCTCGCCGCCGCGTGGGCGTCGCCGGAGAACGCGCTGGGTCGCGCGCTCGCCGCGGCGACGGGCATCGAACTCAGCCGCGAGACCAGCGCGCGCGACCTGTTGCGCCGCCCGGAACTCGACTACGCGACGCTCGCGAGCGTACCCGGCCTGGGCCCGGCTGTGGGCGATCCGGCGGTGGCCGAACAGGTGGAGATAGGCATCAAGTACGCCGGCTACCTGGACCGGCAGCGCGAGGAGATCGAGCGCGCCCGCCGCAACGAGGACACCGCGATCCCCACCGGCTTCGATTACGCCGCCGTGCGCGGGTTGTCCGCCGAGGTCGCGCAGAAGCTGGCGCGCGTCCGGCCCGGCACCGTGGGGCAGGCGCAACGCATCCCGGGCATGACCCCGGCGGCGGTGTCGCTGTTGCTGGTCCACCTGGCGCGCGCGCGCCGCGAACGCGCGGCCTGATTCCACACCCCCCGCCCCGGGGCCGCCGGCGTTTCGCGCTAGGCTGCCCCGATGCGATCCACGATGGGGCTGTTCCTCCTGGTCCTGGCGGCCGTCCTGCCCGCGGGCTGCGACGACGCGCGTCCCGACGCCGTGCCCAGCCCCGCCCGTGTCGCCGATGCCGCCGATCCCGCGCTCCACGTCGCGCGCTGGCGCCTGCCCGCACCCGACGGCGCCGCGCAACCGAACCTCGTCGCCGCGCCCGACGGCACGCTGCTGCTGTCCTGGATCGAGCCGGACGCCGACGGCCACGCGCTCCGCTTCGCGCGCCACGACGCGCGCGGCTGGTCGACGCCACGCACGATCGCGCGCGGCAGCGACTGGTTCGTGAACTGGGCCGACACGCCGCACATCGTCGCGACCGCGGACGGCGCGCTGTGGGCGCACTGGCTGCGCAGGTCCGGCGCGTCGCCGTATGCCTACGACGTCGTCCTCTCGCGTTCCGCCGACGGCGGCGCGACCTGGGCGGCGCCGGTGACGGTCAACGACGACGGGACGCCGACCGAACACGGCTTCGCGTCGCTGTGGCCCGCGGGCGACGACCGGATCGGCGTCGCCTGGCTGGACGGGCGCGCCACGGGGGGCGGCCACGACGCCCACGATGGCCATGGCGGCGGCGGGATGATGACGCTGCGCGCGGCGACCTTCGATGCGGCGCTCTCGCGCAGCGGCGAGGCGCGGCTGGACGCGTCCACCTGCGACTGCTGCCAGACCGACATCGCGCTGGCCGGGGGCCGCCCGGTGCTCGCCTACCGCGACCGCACCCCGGGCGAGATCCGCGACATCGCCGTGGCCAGGCTCGAGGACGACCGATGGTCGGCGCCACGCATCGTGCACGCGGACGGTTGGGAGATGCCCGCCTGTCCCGTCAACGGGCCGGCCATCGCCGCGGATGGCGAAGCGCTCGTCGTCGCCTGGTACACCGGCGCGGGCGGGACGCCGACCCTGCGGCTGGCAGGCAGCCGCGATGGCGGCCGGACGTTCGCCGCGCCGGTGGAACTCGACCGCGGCGACGCGCTGCTCGGGCGCGCGGACGTCGCGCTGGCGGACGGCCGGGCCTGGGTGGCCTGGCTCCGGGAAGATGCGTCCGGGCAGGTCCTGCGCCTCGAGCGCCACGCCATGGACGGAACGGGCGGCACGCGCGCGACGGACGTGGCGGTCCTCGCGGGCCGTGGCCGCGCCACGGGAATGCCGCAACTGGTGCTGGCGGACGCGCGCGCCTACCTGGCATGGACGGACATCGTCGAGGGCGTGCCACGCCTGCGCGGCGCCGTGGTCCGATCGGCACGGGAGGCCGGCGACCACGACGGCTAGACTCGGGATGCCGCGCTGTCGCGGCGCACGGGGATCCCGCCATGCCGCAACGCGCCCGCTTCGCGCACGCCCTCCTTGCGCTGGCCGCGTCCGGCCTCCTGCTCGCCGGCTGCACGCGCGACGCCGTCCCCGATCCGGAGGTCGCGCTCGCCCATGCCGACCCGATCGCCGCCGTGCGCATCGAAGCCGACGTGCGCCACCTGGCCAACGACGCGATGGAAGGCCGCGAGACCGGCACGCGCGGCTACCGCCGCGCCTCCGCCTACGTTGCCGAACGCTTCGCGCAGGTGCCCGGCCTGGAACCCGCGGGCGACGACGGCAGCTGGTTCCAGCGGGTGCCGTTCCTGCGTGCGACGCGCCAGGCCGAGGGCGCGCGGCTGGCGGTCGTGCGCGACGGCACGACCCGCGAGCTGGAATTCCGCACCCAGTTCCTTCCGGCGCTGGACTTCGATTCGCCCGAACACCACCTCGAGGCACCGGCGGTGTTCGTCGGGCAGGCCGTGCATGCGCCGGAACTGGGGCATGACGACCTCGATGGCGTCGACCTCGCCGGCAAGGTCGCCGTCGTGTTCCATGGCGCGCCGGCGCACTTCGACAACGACCGCCGCGCATTCCACAGTTCGCGCCGGCAGAAGCTCCACGTGCTGGCCGAACGCGGCGCGGTCGGGGTGTTGTGGGTCAACAGCGCGGAGGACGAGGTCCGCTCGCCCTGGGCGCGCTCGGCGGCCAACTGGGACAAGCCCGGCCTGCGCCTGCGTGGCGCCGACGGCGCGCCACTCGGCACGGAGCCGGGGCTGCGCGCCGTGGCGTCGGTCAGCGCGGCCGCGGCGGACGCCCTGTTCGCGGGCACGGGCCGGACGGCGGCGCAACTGCACGCCGCCGTGCTCGCGGGCGATGCCGAGGCCTTCGCCCTGCCGGGCACCGTCGTGATGGCCGGACGCACGACCATCGCGCCGGTGGACAGCCGCAACGTCGTCGCGCGCCTGCCGGGCGCCGCCCTGGCGGGCCGCGCCGCGTCGGGCGAGCACGTCGTGTACACCGCGCACCTGGACCACGTCGGCATCGGCGCGCCGGTGGACGGGGACGCGATCTACAACGGCGCGCTCGACAACGCGCTGGGCGTGTCGATCATGCTCGAGGCCGCGCGCGCGCTGGCATCGGCGGACGTGCCGCCCGGCCGGCCGTTGCTGTTCGTCGCGCTCACCGCGGAGGAACAGGGGCTGCTCGGCGCAGAGTGGTTCGCCGCGCATCCGACGCTCCCGCCCGGCGGGTCGCTGGTGGCGAACGTCAACATGGACATGCCGGTGCTGCTCGCGCCCAGCCGGGACGCGGTGCCGATCGGCGTCGAGCATTCCTCGCTCCAGGGCGTGGTCCAACGCGCCGCCGACGAGCTGGGCATCGTCCTGTCGCCGGACCCGTTCCCGGAGGAAGTCGTATTCGTGCGCAGCGACCAGTACGCCTTCATCCGCGCCGGCATCCCGGCGGTGTACCTCGATGGCGGCGTGCTGGCCGCGGCCTCGAGCGCCGGCAAGGTCGCCGACGCGACGACCGCGCCGCAGCTGGCGCTGCGCGAGTTCCTGCGCACCTGCTACCACCAGCCCTGCGACGACGCGGACCAGCCGATCCAGTACGCCGACGCCGCCCGGCTCGCCAGGCTGAACGCGCGCATCGGCCAGCTGGTCGGCGCCGCCGAAGCGGCCCCCCGCTGGAACGACGACGACTTCTTCGGCGACCGGTTCGGCGCCGCAACGGCGCCCTGAACGGGTTCGGCGTAACATCCCGGGCATGAGCAACGAACCGCGCCGGGTCGAGCACCAGCAGACCGACAAGGGCTACGTGCCGGTCTACACGACGTCCGTCGTCGAGCAGCCGTGGGCGTCGTACACGCCGTCCGACCACCAGGTGTGGGCCACGCTGTTCCGCCGCCAGCGCGAAGTCCTGGTCGGCCGCGCGAGCGACGAGTTCCTGCAGGCGCAGGACGCGATGGGCATGACGCCCGACGAGATCCCGAAGTTCGAGGACCTCAACCAGGTGCTGCGCGCGGCGACCGGCTGGGAACTCGTCGGCGTCGAGGGCCTGCTGCCCGAACTGGTGTTCTTCGACCACCTGGCCAACCGCCGCTTCCCGGTCACCTGGTGGATCCGCAAGCCCGAGCAGCTCGATTACCTCAGCGAGCCGGACCTGTTCCACGACCTGTTCGGCCACGTGCCGCTGCTGATGAACCCGGTGTTCGCCGACTACATGCAGGCCTACGGGCTGGGCGGCGTCAAGGCGCACGGCATCGGCGAGGACGCGCTGGTCCACCTCACGCGCCTGTACTGGTACACCGTGGAGTTCGGGCTGATCCGCCAGGGCGACGGGCTGCGCATCTACGGCAGCGGAATCGTGTCGAGCAAGGGCGAATCCATCCACTGCCTGGAGAGCGATGCGCCCAACCGCATCGGCTTCGACCTCGAGCGGATCATGCGCACCCGCTACCGCATCGACACGTACCAGAAGACGTACTTCGTGATCGACAGCTTCGAACAGCTGATGGCGGCGACGGAGCCGGACTTCGCGCCGATCTACAAGCGGCTGGCGAACCAGCCGTCGGTCCCGGCCGGCAACGTGCTCGACACCGACGAGGTGATCCATCGCGGCACGGGCGAGGGCTGGCCGGACGACCCGGACTTCTGAGGCGCACGAAGCACACGCATGAAGAAACGGGCCGCTCGCGCGGCCCGTTTCGTTTCAGTGGATCGCGGCAGGACTCAGCGGCCGTCGCGGTCCGCGTCACCCGGCAGCGCACGCTCGATGTGGTGCCAGCCGTCGCGCACCGCACCACGCGCCTCGTTCCATTCCAGGCGCGAATCGTTGCGCGCGCTGGTCCAGTTGCGCTCCAGCTGCGGCTCCACGTCCTCGAACCGCTGGCCGCGGTACTGGCCGTAGGTGTCGTAGCCATACTGGTACGCCGGCTGGTAGTCGTTCCACTCGCGGCTGGCGTTGTAGTACGGGCGGTCGCGGTAGCTGCGCTCGAAGTGGTCGTTGTAGTCCGTCGGGTTGACCGCCTCGGCGATCGAGTCGCCGGCCTTCGCGCCGACCACGCCGCCCACCACCGCGCCCACCACGGTGCCCACCGGTCCGGCGACCGAACCCACGGCCGCGCCCGTCACGGAACCGGCGACCGCGCCGGTGCCTTCGCCAATGCTGTGGTCCTTCTTCACGTCGCTCATTTCGGTTCTCTCCTGGTGTGGGGGGCCGGCGCGTGGCCGGCTGGATCATCGTCGCCACGCACCGGTATGCGGTGGGTGAAACACGCGCGTATTCAGCACCTTTGCGCG
>CAMLHR010000023.1 GCA_946479915.1 uncultured Lysobacter sp. | reverse complement strand
TCAGCGCCGCGTTCCGTCCCCAGGGGCTGTTCGCCCGAGGGAGCCGCACATTGTACGGCATGTCCAGTGAAGGTCAACACCCCTTTCACGGGATTTCCTGCCTGCCGCTCAGGTTCCGGTGGATGCCGGGGGGCCGTCGCGGGGCGCGCATTGTGCACGGACCGAATGCGCATGGGAAGGGGGCTGCATGAACAGTCCTCACGCCGCGGTTGACGCCGCCCGGGGGGTGGCGGAAGGTCGCCGGCACCACCCCCTAGCGGATCCCCGCCATGCACGCTGACCGGACCCCTCGCTGGCTGCTCGTTTCCTGCGCCCTGGCCCTGGCCAGCGGCTGCGCGACGGCAGGCGACCACTGGGTCGAGATCGGCGGCGAACGCTACACGGTCGAGCTCGCCGACGACGACGCGGAACGCGCGCGCGGCCTGATGTTCCGCGAGCACATGCCCGACGATGCGGGGATGCTCTTCATCCACGAAGGCGAGGCGCCGCGCTCGTACTGGATGATGAATACGCGCATCCCGCTGGACATCCTCTACTTCGACGGTGCGCGACGCCTCGTGGCGCAACGCCGCGACACGCCGCCGTGCCGGTCCACCACCGCCTGCCCGTCCTACCCCAGCGGCGCGCCAGCGCGCTTCGTGCTCGAACTGAACGCGGGCGAGGCGGCGCGGCTGGGCCTGCAGGAGGGCGACGTCATGCAGCTCGGGCCCACGCTGGAGGACGCCGCACGCTAGCGGCGCGCCACGGCGCGCTCGCGTTCACGCACCTGTCCGCGGGCCGCTTGAACGCCCGCCGGACGCACGGCAGGCTTGTCGCATGCAACGGTTGTCGCTCCCGGACTGGAACGCGCTGGCGTCGCTCGACGACGCCACCCTTCCACTGTTCGGCACGGCGTTGCTGATCGCGCGCGACGAGTACCCGCAGCTGGATCCGGGCATGTACGACCGCCTCGCGCAGGACCATGCCGACCACCTCCGCGACGAAATCGCGGCGATCGAGCCGGCGCCGCTCAAGATGCACGCGATCAACCGCCACCTGTTCGAGGACCTCGGCTACTCGGGCAACACCGCCGAGTACTACGACCCGCGCAACAGCTACATCAACGAGGTGTTCGAACGCCGCCTGGGCAACCCGCTCTCGCTGGCGCTCGTCCAGATCGAGGTGGCGCGCCGGCTGGGCGTGCCGCTGGTGGGCGTGTCGTTCCCGGGCCACTTCCTGGTCCGCCTGCCCGTGGGCGACGACGGCGTGCTGGTCATGGACCCCTTCAACCGCGGCCGCCCGCTCGACGTCGACGAACTGCGCGACCGGGCCAAGCCGCACCTGGGCGGCACGCCGCCGGACGACAACGCGCTCACGCGCATCCTCGATCCCGCGTCGAACCGCGCGATGCTGGTGCGCCTGCTGCGCAACCTGCACGGCGTCTACAGCGAACAGGACGACTGGCCGCGCGCCGCGCGCAGCGCCGACCGGATCCTCCAGTTGCAGCCGGACCACCCCGAAGCGCTGCGCGACCGCGCGCTGGCCTACCTCAAGATGGGGCACCGGCACGGCGCGCGCCACGACCTGGAGCGGTACCTGCAACGCAACCCGGAGGCCGCCGATCGCGCGAGCCTGCGCGAACGACTGGTCGAACTGAACCGGGAACCCTCGCGGCCGCACTGACGCGCGGCGGCGGCGTCAGACCACCATCATCTCGAAGTCGTCCTTGGTGACGCCGCAGTCCGGGCACGTCCACGTGTCCGGCACGTCCTCCCAGCGGGTGCCTGGCGCGATGCCTTCCTCGGGCAGGCCCGCGGCCTCGTCGTAGATGAAGCCGCAGACGACGCACATCCAGGTGCGGAAGCGGGTGGCGGCGGGGGCGACGTCGTTCATCGGGTTATTGTCCCACCCCCAGCCGGCGACCGGTAGTGAAGCGTGGAAAAAGGCCTGTACCTGCTGACGCCGGACGACGCGGACACCGCGCGGCTGCTCGCACGCACGCGCCCGCTGCTGCCGCACGTCGCGTTGCTGCAATACCGCAACAAGGCGGCCGGGACCGCGCTGCGCCGCGTGCAGGCGACGGCCCTGGCCGCGGCGTGCGCCGAGGCCGGTATCCCGCTCATCGTCAACGACGATGCCGCGCTCGCCGCCGATGTCGGTGCCGCGGGCGTGCACCTCGGCGAGCACGATGCCGGGCTGGACGCCGCGCGCGCGCTGCTCGGTCCGGGGAAGCTCGTCGGCGTGTCCTGCTACGACAGCCTGGCGCGCGCCGCGGACGCGGCGGCGGCCGGCGCCGACTACCTCGCCTTCGGTGCGTTCCACCCGTCCCCCACCAAGCCGGGCGCGCGGCGCGCGACGCCCGACCTGCTGCGCCAGGCTGCGCGGCACGGCCTGCCGCTGGTGGCGATCGGGGGCATTACGCCGGACAATGCGCCGGCGCTCGTCGCCGCGGGCGCCGACCTGGTCGCCGTGATCAGCGGCGTGTACGACGCGCCCGACCCGGTCGCCGCCGCGCGCGCCTACGCGGCGTGCTTCCGCACGGCGCGCACCCACTGACCGCAGGAGCCGCATGGACACCCCACGTTCCCGTTCGCTGTTCGAACGCGCCCGCCAGCTGATGCCGGGCGGCGTGAACTCGCCCGTGCGCGCGTTCAACTCCGTGGGCGGCGAACCGTTCTTCGTGCAGCGCGCGGAAGGCGCGACGCTCATCGACGTCGACGGCAACCGGTACATCGACTACGTCGGATCCTGGGGCCCGATGATCGTCGGGCACAACCACCCGAAGGTCCTGGAGGCGGCGATGCGCGCCGCCCGCGACGGCCTGAGCTTCGGCGCGCCCAATCCGCTCGAGGTCGAGATGGCCGAGGTGGTCACCCGCATCGTGCCGAGCATGGAGATGGTGCGGATGGTCAACTCCGGCACGGAGGCCACGCTGTCCGCGATCCGCCTGGCGCGTGGCGCGACCGGCCGCTCGCGCATCGTGAAGTTCGAGGGCTGCTACCACGGCCACGGCGACTCGTTCCTGGTGAAGGCCGGCAGCGGCGCGCTGACCTTCGGCGTGCCGACGTCGCCCGGCGTCCCGAAGGCCCTGGCCGACCTCACCCTCACCCTGCCCTACAACGACTTCGACGCGGCGACCGCGCTGTTCGACAGCTGCGGCGACGACATCGCCGGGCTGATCATCGAACCGGTGGTCGGCAACGCGAACTGCCTGCCGCCGCGCGAAGGCTACCTGCAGCACCTGCGCGCGCTCTGCACGCGCCATGGCGCGCTGCTGGTGTTCGACGAGGTGATGACCGGCTTCCGCGTCGCGCTCGGCGGCGCGCAGGCGCGCTACGGCGTGACGCCGGACCTGACGACGTTCGGCAAGGTGATCGGCGGCGGCATGCCGGTCGGCGCCTACGGCGGCCGGCGCGACCTGATGGCGCAGGTGGCGCCCGCCGGTCCGGTCTACCAGGCCGGCACGCTGAGCGGCAACCCGGTCGCGATGGCCGCGGGCCTGGCGATGCTGGAACTCGTGCAGGCGCCGGGCTTCCACGACGCGCTCGAGCGCACGACGAACACGCTGTGCGACGGCCTGGAGGCCGCGGCGCGCGAGGCCGGCGTGCCGTTCACGACCAACCGCGTCGGCGGCATGTTCGGCCTGTTCTTCAGCGACGTTCCCGTGGACACCTATGCCGGGGCCGTTGCCTGCGACACCGCCGCGTTCAACCGGTTCTTCCACGCGATGCTGTCGCGTGGCGTGTTCCTGGCGCCGAGCGCGTTCGAGGCGGGCTTCGTCTCCAGCGCGCATGGCGTCGACGAGATCGAACGGACGCTGGACGCGGCGCGCGCCGCGTTCCGCGATGTCGCCACTGCCGACTGAGGAACCGCCCATGACCGGCGACCGCGAGGCCTTGCACCTGCAGACGCTGGCCGTGCACGCCGGCGCGGAACCCGACCCGGCGACCGGCGCGATGGCGCCGCCGCTGCACCTGGCGACGACGTTCCAGCACGGCCCCGCCGGCGAGCGGATCGCCGGTTACGAGTACCAGCGCGAGGGCAACCCCACGCAGGACCGACTCGAGGCGGCGCTCGCCGCGCTCGAGGGCGGCGTCGCGGCGCTCGCGTTCGCGTCCGGCATGGCCGCGATGTCGGCGGTGCTCGAATCCCTGCCCGAAGGCGCGCGCGTGCTGGTGCCGGACGACTGCTACACCGGCCTGCGCACCCTGGCGCGCGAGTTCCTGCCGCAGCGCGGCATCGAGGCGGTCACGGTGGACATGGCGGACCTCGACGCGGTCGCCGGCGCACTGCGCACACCGACCGCGCTCGTCTGGGCGGAGACGCCGTCCCACCCGCTGCTGAAGGTCAGCGACATCGCCGCGCTCGCCCGGGCGGCGCATGCCGCGGGCGCCCTGCTCGCCTGCGACAATACCTTCGCCACCCCGTTGCTGCAGCGGCCGCTGTCGCTCGGCGCGGACATCGTCATGCATTCGACCACCAAGTACTTCGGCGGCCACAGCGACGTGCTCGGTGGCGCCCTGGTGTTCGCCCGGCACGACGCGGACTTCGGCCGCGTGGCGCACCGGCGCCACGTGACCGGCAGCGTGCTCGCGCCGTTCAACGCGTGGCTGACCCTGCGTGGCTGCCGGTCGCTGGCCGCGCGCATGGCCCTGCACTGCGCCAACGCGCAGCAGGTGGCGACCTTCCTGGCCGACCATCCCGCGGTCGGACGCGTCAACTTCCCCGGCCTGCCGACGCATCCGGGCCACGCCATCGCCGCGCGGCAGATGTCGGGCTACGGCGCGATGCTGAGCATCGAGCTCGCCGGCGGCCGCGAGGCGGCGCTCGCCGTGGCCGGGCGCCTGCGCCTGTTCCACAACGCCACCTCGCTGGGCGGCTGCGAGTCGCTGGTCGAGCATCGCGCGTCCGTCGAGGGGCAGCTCCCGACCTCGCCGCAGAACCTGCTGCGCCTGTCGGTCGGGCTCGAACACGCCGACGACCTGGTCGCCGACCTGCGCCAGGCGCTCGACGCGGCCTAGCGGACCGGCCTACAGGAACAGGTCGGGCAGCAGCGGCTGCCCCGGCTCGACCGCATACCGGTCGAAGTCGTCCACGCCCGCCTCGCGCAGCACGTCCTCGTCGATCAGGAACGCCCCCGTGCGTTCGCGTGCCGGCCGCACCAGCACCGCGTGGGCCGCGTCCGCGACGATGTCCGGCGTGCGGCAGCGCGCCGGGTCGATGCCCGGGATCATGTTGAGCGCATCGGTGGCGATGATCGTGCGCGGCCACAGCGCGTTGATCGCGACGCCCTGCCCCGCGAACTCCGCGGCGAGGCCGAGCGTCACGAAGCTCATCCCCATCTTGGCCAGGGTGTAGGCCGCGTGCGCCCCCCACCAGCGCGGCTCGAGCGACGGGGGCGGCGCCAGGGTCAGCACGTGCGGATCGGCCGCCTGCAACAGGTGCGGCAGGCAGGCTTGCGCGCACAGGAACGTGCCGCGGGCGTTGACCTCGTGCATCAGGTCGAAGCGCTTCATCGGCGTGTCCAGCGTGCCGCGCAGCCAGATGGCGCTGGCGTTGTTGACCAGGATGTCCAGGCCGCCGAACGCCGCGACGGTCGCCTTCACGGCGTCGCGCACCTGCGCCTCCTCGCGGATGTCGCATTTCAGCGGCAGGGCGCGGCCGCCGGCGGCCTCGATCTCCGCGGCGACGGAATGGATGGTGCCGGGCAGCTTCGGGTTGGCCACCGACGACTTCGCCACGACGGCCACGTTGGCGCCGTCGCGGGCGGCGCGCAGGGCGATCGCCCGCCCGATGCCGCGCGAGGCGCCGGTGATGAGGAGGTTCTTGCCCTGGAGGGTGTCCATGCCGCGAGTGTAGGGGCCCCGCGCTCCTATAATCGAAGCGATGAATCCCGCGTGGCTGGACAGCACCATCGCCTGGATCGGCGCGCATCCCCACGCGGCGGGGCTGCTGGTCTTCCTGGTGGCGTTCTGCGATGCGCTGGCGGTCGTGGGCATCGTCGTGCCGGCGCTGCCGCTGCTGTTCGCCGTGGGCGCGTTGGTCGGCCTGGGGCACATCGACGGTCCCTACGCCCTGGCCTGCGCCGCACTCGGCGCGCTCGCCGGCGACGGGTTGAGCTTCTGGGTCGGCCATCGCTGGGGCCCGCGCCTGCGCGAGCACTGGCCGTTCACCCGCTACCCGCAACTGCTCGGCCGGGGCGAGCGGCTGTTCCGCCGGCATGGGCCGAAGGCGATCCTGATCGCGCGGTTCGTCGGCGCGGTGCGGCCGTTCGTGCCCGCCATCGCGGGCACGCTGCGCATGCCGCTGCGCCGCTACCTGCCGGTCAGCATGGTGGCCGCCCTGTCATGGGCCGGCGTGTTCCTCGCCCCCGGCTGGATCTTCGGCGCGTCCTACGACGCCGTGGCCGCCGTGGCCGACCGCCTCGCGCTCGTGCTCGTCGCGCTCCTCGGCGTCGTCGCGCTGGTGTGGGCCGTCGTCGTCTACTGCTGGCGCTGGTTCGACGGCCATGCGAATGCGTGGCTCGCGCAACTGCTGGCATGGACCCGCGCGCACCCCGTGCTCGGGCGCTACGCCGCCGCGCTGGTGGATCCCAACCGGCCGGAGTCCGCGTCCCTGCTCGTGCTGGCGGTGCTGCTGCTGGCCATCGGCTGGGCGTGGTTCGCGCTGCTGTTCGTGGTGGTCGCCGGGGGCGAGCCGCTGGCGCTCGACCTGCGCGTGCAGGAGGCGATGTTCGCCCTGCGCAACCCGCTGGCCGACCGGATGATGGCGGCGGTCGCCTCGCTCGGCGACGTGCAGGTGCTCGGCACCGCGTCGGCCGCCGCGCTCGCCTGGCTGATGTGGCGCCGGCGCTGGATGGCCGCGGCCCACTGGCTGGCCGCGCTCGCGTTCGGCTTCGTGCTCACCAGCTGGCTCGAGGCGGTGATCGACATGCCGCGCCCGGAGACCGCGGTCGCGGCGTTCGGGTTCCCGAGCGTCACCGTGACGATGGCGACGATCGCGTTCGGCTTCTTCGCCGTGCTTGTCGCGCGCGAACTGCCGGGCCGCGACCGGGTCTGGCCGTGGCTGGTGGCGGGCGTGACGGTCGCGGCGCTGGGCTTCGCGCGGCTGTATTTCGGTGCGCACTGGCTCAGCGACATCGTCGGCGGCGTGCTGCTCGGCGTGGTGTGGACGCTGGTCCTGGGCATGGCCTACCGCAGCCACGTCACGCGCTCGCTGTGGATGCGGCCGCTGGCGATCACCTTCTACGGCACGTTCGCGCTGGCCGCGTTTTGGCACGTGCCACGCCAGGCCGAAACGGTGCTCGCGCAGTTCGTGCCGCCGCCGCCGAAGGCGTTGCTCAACGCGCCGTACTGGCAGGACGCGGGCTGGTCCTCATTGCCGGGCCGACGCAACGAACCGGATGCCGCGCGCGGCTGGCCGCTGGACGTGCAGGTCGCCGGACCGCTCGCCCCGGTGCAGGCACGGCTCGAAGCGTTCGGTTGGCGGGTGCAGTCGCAGGCCGACTGGCCGCGCACGCTGCGCCTGCTCCAGGACGACATGGCGACGGCGCGCCAGCCGGTGTTGCCCGCCACGCTCGGCGGGCACGCGGAGGCCCTGCTGATGCGGCGCATCGGCGCGCACGCCGGCGAGCTCTACGTGCTGCGCCTGTGGCCGGCGCCGGCACGGATGTCGGATGGCACGCCCCTGTGGATCGGCAGCAGCCAGGCCATGCGCTTCGAACAGCCGCTGGAGGCGTTCGGCCTCTGGCAGCCGGTCGTGGAGGAACAGGCCGAGGCCCACGACGCGGTGGCCGCGGCGCTGGGCGGCATGCAGGCGGTCACCTCGCCGCACCCGGACACGGGCTTGCCCGTGCTGCGCGTCGACGTCCGCGCGGCGGCGCCCGCCGGACGCTAGCCCGGCACCAGCGCCACCAGCCGGTCCAGCCGGCGGTGCGGATCGGGTTCCTGCAGCAGCGACACGCGATCGGCGTCGCCGATCGGCAGCAGTTCCGCGAGGCGCCAGCCGACCCACGCGGCATCGTCGAAGCGGGACGCCGGTGCCTGCGCGTGCTCGCCGCCGACCTGTTCCAGGATCCCGGACAGCAGCGTCGCCAGCAGCCCGTGCTCGGCGCGCAGCGGCTCGACCGGATCGGCCGCCAGCCACTCGACGACGCCCACCAGCAGCCCGTTGTCGCGCACGCGCGTTTCGCGGACGCGGAACCGCCGGGCGCCGCGCACGCGCAGGGCCAGCAGGCCATCGTCGCCGGTGGCGAAATCCTCGACCATCGCCTCGGTGCCGAACGCCGCCGGCGTGGCGGGCGCGCCGACTTCCCCGCCCGCCAGGACCAGGCAGACCCCGAAGCCACGCCCGGTCCGTCCGCACTCGCGCACCAGGTCCAGGTAGCGCGCCTCGAACACCCGCACCCCCAGGGCCATCCCCGGCACAAGCACCGTGCGCAGCGGGAACAGCCCCAGCTCCTCCATGGCGGTCAGCCGTCGCGCCGGGCGCGCAGGGCGTCGACGAACCGGTGCGGGGCGGCGTCGAAGCCGCCGTTGGACATGAACACGACGTGGTCCCCCGCCTGCACGCGCGCGAGCAGCGCATCGAGCAGCGCGTCGACGTCCGGGACCGCGATCGCATCGGCCCGCAACGCACCGACGACGGCCCCCGCGTCCCACGCCAGTCCCGGGCGATGCAGGAACACCACCGCATCCGCGCCGCCGAGCGACGGCGCCAGCGCGCCGGCATGCGCGCCGAGCCGCATCGAGTTGCTGCGCGGCTCCATCGCCACCACGATGCGCGCCCCGCCCACGCGGGCACGCAGCCCGGCCAGCGTCGTCTCGATCGCGGTGGGGTGGTGCGCGAAGTCGTCGTAGACGGTGACCCCGCCGACCTCGCCCAGCACTTCCATCCGCCGCTTCACGCTGCGGAACGCGGCCAGCGCCGGCAGCACCGCGGCCACGTCCACGCCCGCGGCAAGCGCGGCGGCCAGCGCCGCCAGCCCGTTGAGCACGTTGTGCCGGCCCAGCATCGGCCAGCGCACGATTCCCAGCGGGGTCCCGCGGTGCAGCACCTCGAACGCGCTGCCATCGGGTTCCACCAGCCGCGCGCGCCAGTCGTTGCCCTCGCCGAAGCCGAAGCGGTCCACCGGCGTCCAGCAGCCCATCGCCAGCACCTCGTCCAGGCGCGGATCCTCGCCGTTGACGACCAGGCGCCCGTTGCGCGGCACCGTCCGCACCAGGTGGTGGAACTGCCGCTGGATGGCGGCCACGTCCGGGAAGATGTCGGCGTGGTCGTACTCGAGGTTGTTGATGACGACGGTGCGCGGGCGCAGGTGCACGAACTTGGAGCGCTTGTCGAAGAACGCGGTGTCGTATTCGTCGGCCTCGATCACGAAGAACGGCGCACTGCCCAGGCGCGCGGTGGTGCCGAAATTCCCCGGCACTCCGCCGATCAGGAAACCCGGATCGAGCCCCGCGTGCTCGAGGATCCAGGCGAGCGCGCTCGAGGTGGTGGTCTTGCCGTGAGTACCCGTGACGGCGAGCACCCAGCGATCGCGCAGCACGTGCTCGGCGAGCCACTGCGGACCGGACGTGTACGGCAGGCCCCGGTCGAGCACGTGCTCGATGAGCGGATTGCCGCGTGTCATCACGTTGCCCACCACGATCATGTCGGGCACGGGCTCGAGCTGCGCGGGATCGAAGCCCTCCGTGAGCTCGATGCCGAGTTGCGCGAGCTGCGTGCTCATGGGCGGATAGACGTTCTTGTCCGAGCCGGTCACGCGATGACCGCGCGCCTGCGCGAGCGCGGCGATGCCGCCCATGAACGTGCCGCAGATGCCGAGGATGTGTACGTGCATGTCTTAAGAGTCGGCCGGCGGGCCGAACAGTCGCAGCATGATGAAATACTCGCTCAGCGCGTACAGGAACGTGAGCACGACCGCGGGCAGCAGGCGGATCTCCAGCGCGCTGCGCACGATGTGCGACACGACCAGCAGGTACCAGATTCCCGAAGCCAGCAGCGCCAGCATTGCCGGCCATGCCAGCGGACTCTCCTGCCCGATCTTGAGCAGCACCAGTTGCGCCACGATCACGATCGGCGAGAGCACGATTCCCGCACCCATGAAGGCGGTGGCGCTCTGCCAGAAGCGGTCCTTGTGCCGAAACAGCGCGAGCAGCAGCCAGATCCACACGAGTGCCAG